>SLKA01000022.1 GCA_007134845.1 Balneolales bacterium | reverse complement strand
CTTCATCTTCATCTTCATCTTCAGCACAACGCATCGGACTCGGACTTGGCGGCGGACTCGATTCGCGTGCCCTCCTGGCAGCAGTTCCCGATCCTGCCGGAATGTACACCTTCACTTTCGGCCGCCCCGATTCCCCGGAAATCCGCGTCGCCCGCACCGTTGCACAGAAAGCCGGCGCCGATTTCAACTTTCTGGAAATCAACGAGGAAAACTGGCTTGAGCAGCGGCTGCAGGGGGTCTGGTGGACCGACGGACAGTTCAACCTGGTGGACATGCACGGCATCGAGGTGATGGGGACTGTCGCCCGGAACATCGATATACAGCTCAATGGCGGCGTCCGGAGTTATCTTGGTGGCCTCGCATCATCAGCCGGACAAGGCGCTTACTGGCTGGAACGGCTACGGCGGTTTCAGCGTCTGGGAACCCTGATCGACGACAAGATCCTGACCACCCGGCTCCCGTTTTACGATTATGAGATGCTCGATTTCCTCAAGACGGTGCCAGAAGTACTGTTGCGCGATAACCGGATGTACCACCGGATGCTCCTCACCCGGTTCCCCGGACTTTTTTACGGCATCCCTTACAGCAATACGGGATACTCGCTCGACGCCCGGTTCCAGGGCTTTCGCCACCTGCTGTTCCGGATCAGGCGTCGCCTCGGCCTCATCAACAACACCCTCCACGATTATCCGAAATGGATACCGCATCAGATCGGCGTTTTCCAGCATTATCTGGCTGATGGTGATCCTCGCCTGCATGATCTCGGCTACCACAAGGACATCCGCCGCCTGCTGGAAAAACATCACAAACTGACACTGAACGAATGCGTGGACCTGTGCCGGTTCCTCACCCTGGAAGTCTACCTTCGGCTGCTTGAAGATCCGAAAAACGCAGATGTGCTCCAGAAAGGACAAGTAACGAAATGAGAGCCATTTGAATTGACAACTATCGGATCTCACCAATCCGAAATAAGCACGTTCAGTAGTAAATGAATTGATGCCATACTGGTTACTCCGCAATTCTTCGGATCACTCCCGCCGGATTGACAGGCCGGCGCTCGCCTTCTGCTATCACCGGTACGCCACCGACAAACACCCACGACATTCCTTCAGCCTGTTGATGCGGCTCCTCGAATGTCGCGGTGTCCCTGACTTTCGCCGGATCAAATACCACCAGATCCGCCGCAAATCCCTCCCGGATCAGGCCCCGCGGGATTTCGACGCGCTCCGGATAGTCCAGACCGAGCGTTGCCGCTGTCAGCCCGGTCATTTTATGCACAGCTGTTTCCAGCGAAATCACTCCTTCATCCATCACAAACTGACGGATAATCTTCGGAAAACTTCCGTATCCGCGCGGATGGCGCATGGTCGGACTTCCGTCACTCGAAATCATCACCAGCGGATCGAGCATAAGCCGGCGCATCACATCCTCATCCATCACAAAATAGGCCGCACTGGCGCTGCCGGGAGGAATATCATCGATCAGCACATCCACAAACGGTTTGCCGAGGGAATCAGCAACCTCGGCCAGGGTCATGCCGGCCCACGGTGCGGTTCCGAACAGTGTCGCCTGCGGACCGTTGCGCAGCATTACGCGGTCGTAGAGAAACGCCTCAAGATCCGCGCGACGATGCGTTCGCACCGAGTCGAAATCATTGGGCGGCATAGCCCAATCCGGAAATACGATCCCGATTCCGGTAAAACTTGCGGTATACGGGTACAGATCAGCCGTCACCTCAACCCCATCCTCGCGGGCATTGTGAAGCACCGCCAGCACTTCTTCGGCGCGATCCTCACCTTTTCCATAGACAATTTTGATATGCGAAACGTGCACCCGGGCTCCGGAGCGACGGCCCTGTTCGATCAATTCCCCGATAGCCCCTTCGATGAGATCGTCATCCTCACTTCGAATGTGACTCATGACGAGCCCGCCGTATTGTGCCACCGGGCGGGCAATGGCCGCCAGCTCCATGATATCGGCGTGATACCCGGGATTGTACTCGGTTCCGGTCGACAGTCCGAATGAACCGTCCCGCATGGCATCTTCAATAATCTCCTGCATATGCTGCAATATATCAGGATGAAGTCCGGTCACTGGCGGCGCCTCAACATGCTCGCGCACACTTCCGTGCCCGATGAAATGGATGATGTTGACCCCTGTACCGAGAGCATCGACCCGGTCCATCCATTCTGCGACACGTCCGGGATCCGGGCTGCGGCCATCCTGACCAAGTGTGATCGTTGTCACACCCATATGCAGAAAATTATCAAATTCCGGTGTTGAGACCGGGCTTCCATGCGAATGGGCATCAATGAAGCCAGGAGCGGCCACCATGCCGTCAGCGTCAATTCGGAAAACCTCGCCAGGTGCTTCATATCCATTCTGCCCTTGCTGATCTGCAAGATATATCGCAGAAATGCGACCATCCTTGAGCAGCAGGTCGCCTTTTACCGGTTCGCTCCCGCTGCCGTCGACAATCAGGGCATTGGCAATCAGAACCGGCCTGTCTGCAGTGACCGGCAGATCGGATGCCGGCTGTCTTTCGACGCGATCTCCGGGTGTATCAGCAGGACCGCATCCGACCAGATAAGACGTGATCATCACCAGAGAGATTACACAGCATACATTTCGCATATTCATGACCGGTATACGTGATGGTTTCATATGGATCAGCAGCAACCTACAGGGTTATGCAACTAATTTTCATGTTACTTATCTGCACGTTAATGATTTTACATATCTTGTGTCCTGACACCTATATCAAGCAGGACAAAATTATGACTGCGAAAACATGATGGCATGACGCAAGGCGGCATTAAAGCGATATTAGCGCCATTATAGTAAAAGAAAAGATATTATATTACGTTAGTGATAATCCAGAGTATTGCCAATAAAATCATTAATCAAATACATCGAAAAAAGGAGGAAATATGAAATTATTACCTGAACTCCGAATACCTTTGATATTTGTACTTGCACTTCTTGTTGTTGCCGGCTGTGAGGGCAGGAAAGCCGAAGACCTGATTGGCGAGCCCGGCATGCTGCAGGGCAAGAATGTAGCTTTTCTCATTACCGAGGGATTTCATGACGGTGAAACCATGTTTCCGCTTGGGTATCTGATCAATCACGGCGCAACTGTCACCGTGATCGGAGTGGAGCGTGGCGAATACAAAGCTTACAACAGCGATGTTACCGCACAGGTCAAGCGATCGGTGAATGAAGTCACTCCTGCCGATTTCGATGCCCTGGTCATTCCCGGCGGACACTCACCTGCAAATCTCAGAGAGCATGAAGATGTGATCTCGTTTGTTAGGGCCTTTGTCGAAGCCGACAAGCCGACAGCTGCCATTTGTCACGGTCCGCAAGTGCTGGTCACCGCAGGCGTGATATCAGGCCGCACCCTGACCGGAGTTGGCGGTATCAAGGATGAAATCACCGGGGCTGGAGCCAATTTCGAGGATGTTGAGGTGATGGTGGATGGGAATATCATCACATCCCGCACCCCGCCTGACCTTCCTGCTTTCAGCAGACAAATTGCACAGTCCCTGATGGAAAGTCACTGACGATCTGGTGGCAGATGGCGCTGGCAGACAGCTGCTGGTGGATGTCCGATGAGCATTCCGTCATGAGTCCGGCAGCATCAGCGTCTCGTCTGATCCAGCGGCGTCAGTGCCTGCGTCTCTTCGAAAAACAGAAACGCGTCGTAGCGCAATGGCATGACGGTTTCCACATAATTCTGGGTGGCATCCCTGTCGGGGTGATAGATCACTCCGACAGCACGGTTTCCCCTTGGATGAAGCAGTACCTCATGCTCATCGGGATCATCAAAAAGCAGCAGCAGTGGTGATATGCCGGACTGCTGCATCAGGTACTCATAGCTGCCGGGAATCGCCTCGGGCACCTGCATCAGTTCCATGGAGCCTTCCCACTGGCGCGCCGCAAGCACCTCCCCTTTGTAGGTGCCGAATCCGATGGCGTAAACCTGGTCCTCACCAAGCTCTTCGCGGGCGATCTGACCAATATTCTTCATTCCGGCGTTCCGCATGTCGGTCGCCCGTGCATCTCCGATATGGGTGTTGTGCGCCCAGACAACACCGCGTGCGTCTTCCCCATAAAAATCCAGTAGATTGCGTGCGGCATCATAAAAGTGTTCGACCCTGTGATTCCAGGATTGCGGTCCGCGGGTCAGATTGCCTCGTATGTGACGTTCTGCATGGATCACCATGCGAGACCCCTGCCAGGCGCGCATAAAATGAATCGAGTCGGTATCCATCCAGGATTCCCTGTTATCCTCGAGGAGCTGATGAACAGCTTCGATATCCGCCCCGCAATGCTCCCTGGTCCGGTGTACCATCTGCAGATAGGCCTGCATATCGCGATGTCTCGTAAAACATCCATAGTTGTTCCGGGCCATCCGGGCGGCGGTCGGATCGAGTTCACCAAGAAAAGCGATCACATCATCGATTCCCTCCCCATGGGCATAAATATCCATTCCGTAAAACCCGGCCCGCTGCTGCTCCGGTCGATCCGCGTTGTGCTCATGCATCCACCGGATCAGCTCCTTAACCTCCACATTGCCCCACATCCACTGCGGCCAGCGTGAAAAATGCCGCATTGCTTCACGCGTCTCCACCGGCGGCTCATCCAGATGCTTGACGTGCATGTTCACCCGGAATGCCAGCGGCCAGTCGCCTTCCACAATCACAAAATCGAACCCGTATTCCTCGATAAGCCGCCTGCTGATGTCAGCGCGCCAGGTATAGTACTCGGATGTGCCGTGAGATGCTTCCCCCAGCAAAACAAGCCTGCTGGTGGCAGCCCGTTCCAGCAGCGGATCCAGGTCAGCTGCACCGGTCACGGCGATCCCCACGTCCCTGATATGGCCAACCGCCGCTTCATCATTACCGGCATCGTAACCGGCTCCGTTACCGGCATCGATATCAGCTCCATTTTCGACTCCGTTATCGGCTTCTAAACCGTTTGCAGCGTCAGCGATACACCGGCCGGATGCAGCCGGAATAACGAGCAAAAATATGAGCAGAAGGAGCAGGCATCCGCTCAATCTGCCGGCGGCATTGAATAACGTTGATTCGATTTCAGCCTGTTTTTTTTCGTTTCCATTTGCTGATCCTGAAATAATGGGAGGTAACTTCATCACGCACGTCATATTAAGGTGTATAAGGCGGTTCCAATAAATAACGATCTCTGACCAGGAGATGGCATAAAAAATATTTTGCTATTTATATGAATAGTATTATATTTCAGGTGCGCTCAAGTAGCGTCTCTCTTGATGAATAGTTTAGGGCGGTACACCTGATACGTGTGTCGCCCTATTTTTTTATCCGCCCGTCAATAAAAAGTCACGCACCTGCATGTCATCAGTCCGCACTCCGATGATGACAGAATCCGCCTGCCTGTTGCTTTTCATTCTGCAATCAGAAAATTTGATTTCACTGCAACTTTTCCTTTTATAATGCGTAAAGCGGAAACCTGTATGATACGGGTTCGGCTCTCTTTTTTCGTAAATTGTATTTGACTGAACAGTCATTCACTGATCCAAAAGCCAAATTATAATCATTATGAGCAAGTTCGAGATCCGAAAGCGGTCCAAATCAGAGGTAACCATTCTGGATATTTACGGAGAGCTGGATGCTCACACGGCGCCCATACTCGAAAAAGAATTGCAACAACTTATTGAGAATAAATTCGTACACATCGTAGTAAACGGATCAGGTCTGGAGTACATCTCCAGTGCAGGTCTTGGTGTTTTCATGGCCTACATTGAAGATATCCGTTTGCAAAACGGCGACATCAAAATCTCCAGTCTGAAGCCTAAAGTATTTAATGTATTTGATCTGCTTGGATTTCCGACGTTGTACGATATAGTTGAAACGGAAGATAACGCAGTAGCCCGATTCAAGTAGTACTTTTTTATAACTGACTTATATAACTGCTTTGCCAACCATTAAGGAACATACTCTGCGCATCAGCGCTTCGACCAATGAGTTGGAGCGAATCCGCCATTTCGTTGCGGATCATGCCGGCAAGTTTGGTTTTGGCGAAGACGATATCAATGATATCATACTGGCCGTGGACGAGGCCTGCACCAACATCATCAAGCACGCATACGAGTGGAAAACCGGCAAACCGATCCATATTCAGCTGGCTCTCCGTGGCAATGAAATGCTCGTATCCATCATCGACGAGGGTAAATCGTTCGATCCCGATAGCTATCACGTGCCTTCCATGCAGGATCAGCTGAATCAGAAAAAAAGGAGTGGATACGGTATCCTGCTGATCCGTAAATTGATGGATCATGTGGAATACCGGAAACGGAATTCCCGTAACGAAATCCGGATGACCAAAAAACGCTGATTAGCCGTGCCCTTATCGAACGCAACCGATGACGAAAAGAAGAGCCGGTTCGGACTGCGGACACTTCTCGACACCAGTCGTCTGCTTATCGAATCGCATGATGTCGATTTTGTACTGAACAACCTGCTGCTCATTTCCATGGGTAAGCTGATGGTCAATCGCGCGGCCATACTCTGGTTTCATCCGAAAAAAAACACACACTCGGTGCTTAAATCCAAGGGGCGCCACACCCTTTCCACCGAAGTAACCATCAGGCGTGATCTTTTCAAAAAACAGAGTACGGCATTTTGTGCTGACCACCAGGAGCTGGATCATGTCTGCAAGCATGGTTTCGAACTGCTTATCGCCATCCAGAACAGCGAACGGCATTTCGGATTTCTCGCACTTGGACCCAAAATGGATCAAAAGGAGATCCCGGAAGAGGAAATCGAGGTGCTCGAGAGTCTCGTCTTCATGTCCGGAATCGCAATTTCTAACTCCGAGCTGGTCGGTGAACTGCGCACCACCAACCGCAAGCTGGATTACAAAATTCAGGAGCTGTTCACACTTTTTGACCTCAGCAAATCGTTCAACGCCTCGATCGACCGCGAGGAGATAAAACGCATTTTCAAATTCACTCTGCTAGGCCAGCTGTTTGTCCGGCGGTTTTTCCTGATCATCCGGCGCAAGGGTGAGCCACACATTGTCTCCCAGAACGGGCTGGGCGTGGCACTCGACCGGCAGCAGATGCAGCAACTCTTTTCTCTGGAGCGGAATATTGTGATGGTGGATGACGACATTCGCAGAAAGCATCCCTTTCTGGAGCAGGCTCAGATCCACCTTTTGCTGAAGCTGAACAATGACGGTCAGGAGCCTGCGGTGATCGGTCTGGGCAAGCGGGCCAATGGTGTGGAGTTTGAGCAGACTGATCTCAATTTCCTGATTTCACTCGGCAATCTTGCGCTGATGTCCATCCAGAAAACCTATCTGCTGGAGGACCAGATCGAGAAGGAGCGGATGGAGGAGGAGCTTTCTATTGCACGGTCAATTCAGCAGAATCTGCTGCCTGATACTGCGCCGGAAGTGCCGAATCTGCAGATTTCCGCTGCCAATATTCCATCTTACCAGGTTGGCGGCGACTACTACGATCTGATCTGCGATGATAATAAGAATCTGACCATGGCAATTGCAGATGTGACCGGGAAGGGGGTTCCCGCTTCTTTGCTCATGGCGAATCTTCAGTCGGTATTGCATATCCTGCAGCCGTTCGACATCAGTCTGGTGGATGCCACGGGACAGATCAACGCCCTTATCTACCAGAATACGCCGAGTGACAAGTTCATCAGTTTTTTCTGGGCTCGGTTTCATCACCACAATCGCACACTGCGTTATGTCAATGCCGGGCACAATCCGCCACTACTGTTCCGTAGAGGAAGCGAACCCCGGCAGTTGTCGGAAGGAGGGGTGTTGCTTGGTGCCATGCCGACACTCATGCCGTACAAGGAGCAGCAAATAACGCTGCAGAAGGATGACATTATTGTGATGTACACCGACGGTGTTACAGAAGCCATGAACCGTGATGAGGAGGAGTTCGATGAACATCGCCTCATTTCGAGCGTTCAGCACCGGTTGGATCAAAGTCCCGGACAGATTATGGAGGGCATCATCTCGGATGTGACCGTTTATTGCGATAATCATTTCACAGACGATCTGAGCCTCATTGTCTGCAAGGTCTGTTAATTACCCGCAAAGTCTGTTAACGGTTCAGGTGTGCTATCGACTCGTAACTGCATCATCCATGCTCCGCTGCTGGAAATGGTCGGCCAGTTCGGCAATGGCGTGGTAACGGCGGTACCGGTTCAGAATATCCTCGACATAATTGACCGTCTCAATGCCTCTCTTGAAGCCGTAGCGGGCATGCTGATAGTATTTGCGGTGCATCAGTTTGAGCAGGGCATCGGCAATGTGCTCCCATTCATCCGGATCGTTGCCAAGCTGCGCAGCGAGAATACGAGCATCGGCAACGTGGCCCATTCCGACATTGTAATTCGCCAGCGCCATCGAATAACGGTTCAGCGAATCAAGATGCGCATACCGGTTGAGGTGCTTGTTCAGGTAGCGGACCCCCTCGCGGATATTGATTTCAGGATCATAAAGGAGGGCTTCCTCCTCAACACGGGAAAATCGCGGAATGATCTGCATGAGTCCGACGGCACCGGCCCAGCTGCGTGCATTGGGATTGAATCTCGACTCCTGGGCCATAACGGCGAGAACAAGTTTCCAATCCACACCCGCTTCATCTGCAATGTTTTTGACCATGTCATCGTACGGTGAAATATAACCGGTGTAGATCATGTCAAAGGAACGGTCACGGTAGCGGGTTGCCTGTCGTTCGTCCTCGAAATAACGGCGGAGCAGGATATTGAGGAAGGCAGAGCGCAGTACACGTCCGTCCTCACGGATTCGAAAGTGCCCGGTCATGAATTCATCCATTTTCTCCTTGAGGTGCGGGGCGTTTTTTCGGACAGCCCATGCAACGGTATCCTGCTCAGCCAGAACCAGTCCGGACTGAACCCCTTCGATGTAGTTGGATGCCACTTTGTAGAGATTGTCGTCGGCAACCGTGGCCTGAAGGTTTCCCATGGCCACTTCATGAATAAGCGCCTCCGTGTTCCAGTCTTCCCCGACGATATCGATGGTGATGTCAAATCCCTGATCACGAAGCGATTGCAGGGTAGTATAGTAGGAGCTTGTTTTTCGGACGCTGACGGTTTTGCCCTCGAGTTCGGAGAGGTCCCTGATGACAGGTATATCTGTCGACTGCACCAGAACCTGGTTTACAAAATTGTAGGGCTTGGAGAACGCAATATGCGGTGTGCGGTCGGCAGTGATGGCGTAATTGCTGGCAATGAGATCGCCTTCTCCACGGTTCAGAAGTGTAATCGGATCATCCTCTGTGCCCAACAGCACCACTTCCACCTTCAGACCGTTCTCTTCGGCAAACTGCGATACCATTTCGAACTCAAATCCGCGGTCCATTCCCCGGTGCAGAAAGTAGGAGCTGGAGTTATAGCGCGTAAGCATCCGAATGGTGCCACGCTCTCTTATCTCCTCAAAATCGAGGACCACAGGCTCGGGATAGCTAACCTCCTCTTTTTCCTCGCTGCTACTACAACCTGAAAAACCGGTGGCAATCAGGGCCAGCACGATGAATGCAAGGCTGCTATATATTATATGTTTTATTGCTAATCTCATAAGTTCGGAACAAAAGCATCTTGCCAACTACCGATGTCCCTGACTGTCATTTCAAACTGCTCAGATTCGTGTTTTGAATCAGTACAACTCTGATGATATTTATATAAAAAAACTGATTATATACTGATGATATATGGTTAACAAAAATGCGTTCTGCATCGTTTGTTTTTCACTCTCAACAATATACGGAATAAATCTGTTTTTGTTACACTTAATACATTAGAGTTTCTTAATATAAATATCCTGATTAACATCCTGAAAAAGGGCTTTTTTCTCTCTCTAATCTTTAAAGTTTAATGACTGTCCGCAACCTATAACATCAACACCATCGATACTGTAAGCCGGTATGCAGCAGTCGTTCAAATTGGTTTTTCTGATCATATCTGCGGTTAAACTTCCAGCAGAATTCGTT
>SLKA01000056.1 GCA_007134845.1 Balneolales bacterium | reverse complement strand
GTTCCGCCACTGCTCGACCAGTGAGAACATATTCTCTTGTTTTTTACTCAACATGGTTTTTTAACCACAAACTACGTCAGGTTCAGGCTTTCAAAAAAGATGTAGTTGCTCGGATGCTTACACATTTTTCACAAAGGTATTGGCAGGTGTTTTAATTCTATCTGCATCTTCTTATGCCCAAAGAGCAACAGCTGATTGGGATCCTGAATTGACGGAAGTCTGGGAGCCGGTACCCGAAGTTGTTACACCTGGATCCAATGGTTCCTCGCCATCCGATGCCATAGTGCTTTTTAACGTTGAGAATCTCGATCAATGGGGAGTAGCGCCAAGAGGAAATCGGGAAAGGATCATTGAGCACTTCTCAAAGGACCTTGCAATCAGTCCTGCTGAGTGGACTGTAGAAGATGGAGTTATGACAGTTAAACCCGGCTCAGGTGATATCATTACACGACAGGGGTTTGGTGATATTCAGCTGCATATTGAGTGGAAAACCCCTGAAGAAATTGATGGAGATGGACAGCAGCGTGGTAACAGTGGACTCTTTTTGCAGGGCTTATACGAAATTCAAATTCTCGACTCCTTCGAAAATCCGACTAATCCAAACGGGCAGGCTGGATCTGTTTACAAACAAAGAATACCATATGTAAATGTGAGTCTCCCGCCCGGTGAATGGCAATCATTTGATATTTTTTTCGAGGCACCGGTTTTTCGTGATGATGGCCGACTTGTCAAGCCTGCATATGTAACCGTACTGCACAATGGCATTTTGATACAACATCGAACCAAGATAAAAGGCCCGACTGTTTTCAGAGGATTGCCGGAATATGTAAAACATCCGGAAAAATTACCCATCCGACTCCAGGATCATGGTGATTATGTCAGCTTTCGGAATATCTGGGTGCGAGAACTCAATCATTAGGTTTCTGCCTTCTGTCCAATACCCGAGTTACGCTTAATGACTAACGATTTCAAAGCCATTAAAGTTAATATCGAGTTATCAATTGCGACTAGAAGAATCATGGGTGCATTAAATCGCAGGAAGCAATTACATCCAGTTGTTTGATAGTTACAAGCCAAGAATATCTCTGTTAAGCGCTTCGTCGGTTCCTGCACCAGCAAAGTCGTCAAACGCTTTTTCCGTTTTTTGGATGATGTGATCAGCGATGAACAAAGCTCCTTCGGCAGCCCCCTGTTCGGGATGTTTCAGGCAGCACTCCCACTCAAGTACCGGCCAGCCCTCAAAACCATATTGTGTCATTTTACTGAAGATTGCACGAAAGTTTACATCTCCATCTCCCAATGAGCGAAATCGGCCAGGACGATCCACCCACCCCTGGTAACCACCATATACGCCCGATCGTCCTGTGGGCTTGAATTCGGCATCCTTTACATGGAAAAGCCGGATACGTTCATGGTAGATGTCGATGAATTCTATGTAATCCATTTGTTGCAACACAAAATGACTTGGATCATACAGAATATTAACTCTGGGATGGTTCTCAGTGGCTTCCATAAATCGTTCAAATGTGATACCATCATGAAGATCCTCACCGGGATGCAGCTCAAAACAGATATCCACCCCATTCTCATCAAATTCTCTGAGAATAGGAATCCATCGATTAGCCAACTCCTTGAATCCAGTCTCGACGAGACCGGACGGACGCTGAGGCCAAGGATACATCGTATGCCAAAGCAATGCACCTGAAAAAGTAACATGAGCGGTGAGTCCCAGGTTTTTGCTTGCTCTGGCTGCATATTTCAACTGGTCAATCGCCCATTGAGTTCGCTCCTTTGGATTGTCATGGACCTCTGGAGGAGCAAAACCGTCAAATAACTTGTCGTAGGCCGGATGGACGGCAACCAGTTGGCCTTGGAGATGTGTGGAAAGGTCAGTTATTTGCAAACCTGCATCTCGCACGATTCCATCTACTTCCTCGGCATACATTTTACTTTCAGCAAGTTGTTTCAGATCAACACAACGGGAGTCAAAAGTTGGAATTTCCACACCTTTGTAACCCAATCCGGCCACCCATTTGCAAATAGATCGCAGATTATTAAACGGCTCCTGATCACCCATAAACTGGGCTAAAAAAATCGCTGGTCCTTTCATAAATAAATTGGTTATTTATTAGAGTTCGATTAAAAAATATCGCCAATTGGTAATTCAATTTGGCACATGTTTTTGTATTCGTCGTTTATGGTTTCAATGATGGAGCGCTTACGAAGCAGAATTTTTTATCTCCATCAGGCTGTTTTTTTATGTTGTTGCGTATTTGATTAATCATATGAATTCCAACAGAAAACAACAATTCGGTCAGTGTTTTGGAAACATATCCTTATGCATATCATACCGCTCTGAATGCACCTCGATATTCCAGATATTGCGTGTTATATAGTGTCCGGCCATTCATTGAGAATCCTGTCATTTTTCTGCATAATCAAGAGACATTTCTTCCAGTGTACGTCCCTTTGTCTCTATTATAAAATATTTTACAAAATAGTAAGCTACTATGCCGAAAAATGCATAAATACCATAGGAAAAGCCCAATCCAATTGATGAAAGAAGCAATGGGAAGGTCATGGTAACCAGGAAGTTCGAACCCCATTGAGCCAACCCGCAAACGGCCAGTGCTGCACCCCGGAATCGGTTTGGAAACATTTCACCAAGCATAACCCACATAATTGGTCCCCATGTAAATGAAAAGAATGCTACATATCCCATTGCTGCCAGCAGAGCAATCCTTCCCTCTGTCGGATTGAGCACCAATTGTCCCGCATCACCTTCTGCAGCAAATCCAAATACCAAGGCCATAACAGCCAGCATGAATGCCTGCCCAAGTCCACCTATCATTAACAATGGCTTGCGACCGACACGATCAACGATAACAATTGCGAGTATTGTTCCGAACACCATAACCACACCAGTTATCACATTTGTAAGCAAAGCATCTGCTTCAGTGAAACCGGCTGATTGCCATAAAACTGAACCATAATAAAGCACTACATTAATTCCTGTAAACTGCTGTAAAATCGCAATTCCAATACCTGATACGACAATGGGATGCAGCTTTCCTGTGATGGAAGATACAAGATCTCTAAGGGTTGATTTTCGTTCCTTTGAAACGGTTTCTCTGATTTCGTTAACCTTGGCTTTTACATCCAGTTTGGTATAAAGGCTGCCAAGAACCTTCTCGGCAATATGTTCCTTTCCTGCTGCCACCAGGTAACGTGGAGACTCGGGAATGAAAAATAATGCCAACAAAAATATCGAAGCCGGTATAATTTCTGCCCAAAACATCCACTGCCAGGCACCGAATCCGAGCCAGAGAATTTCCGTGGAGCCTCCCGCCAAACTTGCAATGGTGTAATTACTGATAAAAGATGAAGTGAGACCAACGATGATTGCCAGTTGCTGGATTGATATAAGTGCTCCCCTGTATCTGGCCGGTGATATTTCTCCAATATAGGCTGGAGCTATAATACTGGCGGAACCGACAGCAAACCCACCAAGCATGCGATATGTGACAAATTCCGATGAACTGGCTGCAATTCCAGAACCATAAGCACTAATGATAAAGGCTGCAGCAGTTACCAGCAAAACGGGTTTTCGCCCGAATTTGTCAGCAAGTGTTCCCGCAAAGAAAGAACCAATCATGCAACCAAGCAGCATGGATGCAACATTAAAACCCGTACCAACAGCGTCTGAGTCAAAAGCTATTTGAAGTGCATCCACCGTGCCATTTATGACACCACTGTCATAGCCGAAAAGAAATCCACCCAGTGCCGCAATAAGTGACAATAAAATCACCTTACCCTTCCTGTCACTTGTATTTTCAATCTGATTTTGCTGCATCAATACACTCCTCTGCATAGGTTGATAATTCTGTCCCGAATAAGTAGTTCGGATATTCCCGAAATTAATTTCAGATCCAAATATCTGTCACTTAATATATCTGTTGATCAGATTTTCAAGAAGTTCCTGCTTCCCACTTTTAAGAGTCGGTTCTCCCTTTTTATGAGCAAGATCACGAAGATCTGGCAGGGACATTTTCCCGTCTTCAAACTTTTTGCCATCACCGGATTGGAAGGATTTATATCGTCCTTCTCTCAACTCATTGAAGTTGGAATTATTCAGGATCTCATTTGCAATTAAAAGACCCCTGGCGAACGTATCCATACCACCAATGTGCGCCAGGAAAAGATCTTCAAGGTCAGTGGAGTTCCGACGAAGTTTTGCATCAAAATTGAATCCACCCGGAGCAATTCCTCCGTTATCTAACAGTATGATCATAGCTTCAATGGCATCATAGAGATCGGTCGGGAAATAATCGGTGTCCCATCCGTTTTGATTATCACCACGATTGGCATCAATACTACCCAGTAGTCCAACTTCTGCAGCCACCATGAGATCATGTGCAAATGAATGACTTGCCAGAGTCACATGGTTTGCTTCAATATTAAGTTTAAAATCATCAATTAAATCCTGTTCTCGCAAGAAACCAATCACGGTAGCTGCATCAAAATCATATTGATGTTTTGTTGGTTCCATGGGTTTGGGTTCGATCAAAAAAGTACCTTTAAAACCGATGCTGCGGCCATAGTCTCTTGCGATTCGCAGGAAAGTTCCCATATGATCCAATTCTTTTCGCATCATGGTGTTGAACAGGTGCATGTAGCCTTCCCGGCCACCCCAGAACACATAATTCTCACCATCCAGCTCAACTGTGGCCTCAAGAGCAGCTTTTACTTGAGCCGCAGCGTGACAAACCACATCAAAATCAGGGTTCGTAGCTGCACCGTTCATGTATCGAGGGTGGCTGAAGAGATTGGCTGTACCCCAAAGCAACTTCACTCCTGTATCTTTTTGATACTGTTTTGCAAGGCTTACAATTTCTTTGAGATTTTTTTCTGATTCGGCCACAGTACTGCCTTCCGGAGAAAGATCACGGTCGTGAAAACAGTAGTAGGGAGTGCCTAGTTTTGTAATGAATTCAAATGCAGCATCCAGCCTGAATTTGGCATTCTCTATAGGATCAGAAGTCTTTTCCCATGGTAAATTACGGGTGCCAATTCCAAACGGATCACTGTTCACATTACAAAACGAGTGCCAGTAAGCAACAGCAAATCGAAAGTGCTCTTTCATCGTCTTCCCGGCAACAACTCTGTCCTCCTCATAATACTGAAATGATAGAGGGTTATCTGATTCAGGCCCTTCGAATGTAATTCTGGATATTTCGGGGAAGTATTCTTTTTTAGTCATATTGTTATCAGAATTGATAGATGTGTTAAATCATATGAATTAGAATTTCAGTTTGGCATATAAGGACTCCAACCAGTAATGATATGCCTGGGAGTATGCCGATTGACTATCCGGATCGGGTTCCATATGGTCAATGACTTTGAGACCTTTAAACGCATCTTGTGTTGTCTGGTAGATACTGGCACCCACACCGGCACCTCTGGCGGCACCTTGGGCACCATCAGTGTTGTAAAGTTCCAGACTTGCTCCAGTTGTATTTACAAACGCATTTCGAAAAAGCGGACTCAGAAACATATTGGAGTGGCCTGCTTTAACAGTCTGTACTTCCATACCCATTTCCTTCATAATCTGCAGACCATAATTCATTGAAAAAACGATTCCTTCCTGGGCCGATCTGAGTAGATGTGAAAGTTTGTGCCGATTGAAGTTAATTCCGGACACTCCTGCAGTGACGTTCCTATCCTCCAAAATTCGTTCCGACCCGTTTCCGAAAGGAATGAAGACAAGCGAATCAGATCCGATTGGTGCCTGCAGGGCAATGTCATTCATTTCTGCGTAAGAGATTTTCGAATCCGTACCTAATACACGTTTCATCCAACTGTTCAGAATACCGGTTCCATTTATACACAAAAGTATCCCATATCGATGCTGATTCGGCGAATGATTCACATGCACAAACGGGTTAACCCGAGAACGTGAGTCAGATAATTTTTGATCCGTGACACCATAAATCACTCCGGAAGTGCCAGCCGTTGTAGCAATTTCGCCCGGATTTAAAACATTGAGAGAAAAAGCATTATTTGGCTGATCCCCTGCCCGGTAAGCTATTGGAATACCAGCCTTTAATTGAAGTTCTTCGGCAGCGGCACTGCTCAACTCACCCGTAATCTCAAAACAGGAATGTGCCTTCGGCAGTAGTTCCTGAGCAACTTCAAAATAATCCAATAACTCGTTCGCGGGTTTCTCACTTTGGTAGTCCCATATAATGCCTTCAGATAGCCCGGAAACTGTTGTCGAAACCCGTCCTGACATTTTCATGGCTATATAGTCACCGGGCAACATGATCTTGTAGATTTTCCGGAATAAATCGGGTTCGTTATCCTTAACCCACTTAAGTTTAGAGGCAGTGAAATTTCCCGGTGAATTGAGGTAATGTTCCAGACAGTATTCCCTTCCCAATGCTTCAAACGCATTTTTACCAATTTCTGTGGCCCTGCTATCACACCAGATGATAGATGGACGCAACACCCTGTGTGATTTATCAATCACGACTAAACCATGCATTTGATACGATATTCCTATAGCCGAGATAGAAGAAGGGGAGACTTTTTTTCCCCCAACCAGGATGTTAGCTGCATTAACGACATTGCTCCACCATATCTCCGGATCCTGTTCAGCCCAACCAGGTTGTTCTGAAATCATCTGCATTTCAACATCCGGAGAGGATGCTGATGCAATAAGTTCGCCTGTAGCAGAGCGAATGACAGATGCCTTAACAAATGAACTGCCTATATCAAAACCCAGCAAACAATCTGGATCAGTCATTAGAAAAATTATTCAAAAGTGAATTGTTTCAAAGAAAAAGACGCAGATAAAATCACTAAAGTTGTATTCATAAAGTTGCATCCTGATATTCCCAATATTTGAGATGTGTCGGCATTCTTCTTTTTTGAGACAATTTTTGATAACCATGCAATGTCCGATAGAGGTGTTGTTTTTATTTAAAAGAGCCGATTTTAACTACACATAACAGGTTTTAGAAATCAAATATTGGCATAATCCAGTACTCCATCATCTCTTCCCTTGACGGAGTTTCTTTGGGTCTGATCAGCCGAAACTCTACGAAAACCAAAGCAACTGGGGAGAAGACATGCATGACGATATTTATTTTCAAAATATTTCCGAGATTATTTTTAACATGCAACTACGGGTAAAGTTGGATTCTGTCTAACTAATATACGGGCAAATCTTTAACTAGGGGCTGATGAATTCATGGTAGAGGTGTCCATTTTTTATCACTTCTACTCGAAGTAATGGCCGTTTCTATGAATGTCATACCCCGCAGTCCAGCCTTCACAGTTGGATAGTCAAGCACTTCAGGGGACGGCTCCTCTCCATGCATATGATTTGAAAGAGCGAATGCAAAATTTCGATATATATTTGCAAAGGCTTCAATGTATCCCTCAGGGTGGCCCGACGGAACCCTTGTGTTGTGCATGGCAGCTTTAGAAAGATAATTTCCATGGTCGACACCGGTTCGGTAGATTTCCACTGGTCTGTCCAAATGTTTCACCAGAAGTGTATTCGGTTCCATTTGATGCCACTCAATACCACCTTTCTCGCCGTATACATATATCTTGAGTGCATTTTCTTCACCAGCGGATATCTGACTGGAATGAAGCACTCCCTTTGCCCCATTGCTGAATCGAAGCAAGATATTTACATCGTCATCCAAACGCCGCCCTTCGACCAGAGAACCAAGATCTGCACATATCTCAGCCACTCGAAGCCCCGTGATGTACTCGGCAAGGTTATGAGCATGGGTTCCAATGTCACCCAGGCAACCGGCCGGACCAGCTTTTTCGGGATCAGTTCGCCAGGATGCTTGCTGATTTTCTTTTTCCAGTCTTGTCGATAACCATCCCTGCGGATATTCCACTACTACTTTGCGAATTTTTCCGAGTGCACCTTCACGAACCATATGCCGGGCCTGTTTGACCATAGGATAACCGGTGTAAGTATGGGTAACTGCAAACTGCAATCCCGTTTTTTCAACAAGCGAGGCCAGTTCTTTCGCTTCTCCGCTACTGATAGCCAATGGTTTTTCACATACCACATGAAAACCATTTTCAAGTGCTGCCTTGGCTACAGGATAGTGTACATGATTTGGAGTAACTATGGAAATGAAGTCCATTTGCTCATGTTCCGGTAACGACCTCTCTGCAACTATCATCTCCTCATATGTTCCGTAAACACGATTATCAGGTAAAAACAGTTGTTCTCCTGACTTTTTGGACACTTCCGGGTCGGTGCTGAATGCCCCACAGACTAATTCAATCATACCGTCCATGGTTGCTGCCTGTCTGTGTACAGCTCCAATGAAGGCACCAATACCACCGCCAACCATTCCCATTCTTAATTTTCTTTTATAAGACTTCATAAATTTTACTGTTTGTGACAGGTTTGATATTCATAAAATGCTGTTGGAATCATCGATTTCAATAACAAAAGCATTATCAACATCAAAAGGGGGTAATACTGACCAAATAAGCAACGATCGGAGTATATATATATATTTCTGGAGAAAGTCCTGCCTACTGCTGCGACCGACTTGAGACTGAGCAGAGAATTTTTTTCCATGATTGCTCTTGGGTTCAATTTGTGATGCAAATGATCTCGAATATCTGGTGAAAGGTGACCAGCATCTTAACGAGATAGCTTGATATATGTAAGCAGTCAACACCCAGGTATTGCACCCCCATTTTTTTTAAAAAATTGGCTGCATGAATATTTGCCCGGTTTGAACCTGGTCAGTTTCATTTGAGCAATCCGTACGCAAGAGCCTGATGCAGACAAGGAGAGGTTGTTGAAGGCTGGTGACGTTTTTGTGAGTGAAGAACGTTTTGAGGATGGCTCCCATGTATTGATGCTTCGTGATCCCCGGGGATTTGCGGTTCAACTATGCAAACGGGGAAATCCTATGCTTGCAGATTAGGAGGTATGATCTGTAACTTCGTCCATTCACAATCCGGTAGCAGCATATGACGAAATCATTTTCAGAAATTAATGCACCTGACTGGGCACACGGCATCACCTGGTACCAGATCCTGCCCGAACGGTTCCGCAACGGCGACCCCAATAATACTCCGCATGCCGCCGATCAGAAGTACGCCTGGCCGCACGACCACACCTCACCGCTGGAACGGCACCCATGGGGTTCTGACTGGTACCGGCTGCAACCGTACGAACAAAAGAACGGTCGTGACATCTGGTTTAATCTGCAGCGGCGGCGTTATGGCGGCGACCTGCTCGGTATCATAGATCAGCTTGACTATCTGCAGGATCTCGGCGTCGGCGCACTCTATCTTAACCCGGTCTTTCAGGCACCGTCTCATCATAAATATGATGCTGTCGGCTATCATCATGTGGATCCGGCATTTGGCCCGGATCCCGACGGTGACTGCAAACTGATATCGCGTGAAATCCCGCAAGATCCGTCTACCTGGAACTGGACTTCAGCCGACGAACTGCTGCTTCAGCTCATCGAGGAAGTCCACCGTCGCAGAATGTACATTATCCTGGACGGTGTGTTCAACCATGTCGGACTAACCAGCTGGGTTTACCAGGACATCCTGAGGCACCAGCAGCAGTCGGATTTCCGGGATTGGATGGCCGTGGAGTCTTTTGCGGATAACGGCTCATCAGCGGATGAAAAGGATTCGTCTGATCTCGAACAGTCACTGCACCGCTACTATGGCGAGGAATCGCCTTTTCGGCCGGGATTCAAAGTCCGCACCTGGGAGGGATTTCTTGAGCTGCCGGAATGGCGTGAGGATCGCCGGGGCATTGTAGACGGTCCCCGGCAGTACATATTCGATATCACCCGGCGCTGGATGGATCCCTATGGAAACGGAGATACGTACAACGGCGTTGATGGCTGGCGGCTTGATGTGGCTTTCTGTGTCAAACATCCCTTCTGGAAAGCCTGGCGCAAACACGTTCGCTCTATCAATCCGCAGGCATATTTGGTCGCCGAGGTCATCGACACCGTCAAAAAAACGTATCCGTATGTAAAAGGGGACGAATTTGATGCTGTGATGAACTATAATTTCCAGTTTGCCTGCAACGAGTTTTTCATCTGGACTCGCAACCCCATCACCGCGTCACAATTTGCCGGGAGACTCGAGGAGCTGATGACCGCATTTCCACATCCTGTGCCGCACGTGATGCAGAACCTGCTGGATTCGCATGACACCGACCGCCTCGCCTCGCGCATCGTGAATCGCGGTCTCGGAGGCGAACGCCAATGGTGGGATTATTACCGGCGCTCCAAAGCAGATAATCCGGATTACAACACACGCAAACCGACACCGCAGGAGCACCGCATTCAGAAGCTTCTCATACTAATGCAGTTCACCTTTCCCGGAGCGCCCATGATATATTATGGTGATGAAGCCGGCATGTGGGGCGCCAATGACCCCTGCTGCCGCAAACCGATGGCCTGGCTGGATATCCGGCATGAAGACGAAACCCTGCTGCCGGCCGGCACCCCGCGTATCAAACCCGATCCGGTTTCATTCGACACGGAGCTTCACAGCTTTTACCGTACGCTTATCCGGTTGCGCAATAAGCGGCCGGCCCTCAGATACGGCGATTTCACCACACTTCATACTGATAATCAAAAAGGAGTGATCGTTTTCCGGCGGAGGCATCAGCGTGCCGGAGATGCCGGCATCGATGAGGTGATTGTAGCTATCCATAATGGAGATGGAATGACGGAGGTTGAGATTCCGGCGGATAGTAACATGGTTGCAGGTGACCAGGTTGAAAAAGCGAAAGAACCTGTGGGGGATAACAAACCTGTACGGGATGAGGATCTCTTAAAAAACGAATATAAAGATCTGATCGATCCACCGGGCCCACCGGACGGAAGCACGCCGGGAAGGATCGCAGCACCATTGAAGCGCATCCCGGAGGGGAATTTGAGGATTTCGCTGGATCCGTGGTCAGCCAGAATCCTGGGGTGATGTGGCCCGGCTTGAATGTGCATTCTCCCCGCATGGGAGAATGCAGTGGAATTCCTATCGCATGAAAAGCCACCCGATATATCCGCAGTAGATCACCAGCAGCACTGCGCCTTCCAGTCGGCTCACCACGTACCCCGTTCTGATGACCGGGATCATGAGCAGAGCCAGGGCTGTCATCAGCACAAGGTCATCCACCATGATGTCGGTCAGGTGCACCGCCTTGACCACACCGGTTACGCCCAGCACAAATAAAATGTTGAGGATATTGGATCCGATCAGCGCACCCAGTATAAGTTCACCCTGTTTACGCATTGCAGCGACAATGGCGGTTGCCAGTTCGGGCAGGCTGGTGCCGACAGCAACGATGGTCAACCCGATCACACCTTCAGGTATTTGAAATGCGTGCGCAATTCCCGTTGCCCCGGAGACCATCAGGCGGGCGCCGACGATAAGTATGCCGAGACCGGAAAGCGTTCCTATTATTACTACAGGCGTACTGTAGCGCCGAAAGGCTGCATCAACTTCCGCAAAAGCCGGAGTGATGTTGTCCCGTATGGTTACCACAAGGTAGAAAAGAAGTCCGATGAGCAGTATCAGTCCGTCGAGACGCGACAGGATCCCGTTCCAAAGCAGGATGGTCATCAGCAAAGAGATAGCGATCATAATCGGCACTTCCCGCCGAAGCAGCCCTACTTGCGCGCGTATCGGGTGGAAAAGTGCCGCGAGTCCGAGTATGAGGGCAAGATTGCTTATGTTGGATCCAATAATATTCCCGACGGCGATTTCGCCGCTGCCGACAAGGGTGGCCTCGATACTCACCACCAGTTCCGGGCTACTTGTACCCAATCCAATCACGATAAGGCCGATCAGCAGTGGGGTTACCCGGAACTTTTGCGACAAAGCCACACTGCCCCGCACCAGAAGCTCAGCGCCGGCATAGAGCAAAATCACACCACCCAGGGTATAAGTGATATCAATAATCATCACACGTGTTTCATGTTAAGCATGTTGCCAGTTACGAAAAGATACGGGATAACACCGGATTCAAAATCCCGTTTTTTTAAAACATGATGCTACAGGAAGCTACAGAATTCCACAGGATGCTGTCGGTACCTGCCACATGAAACACATCATAACTGGCACTATCTTGTCGGACAACAGAACTGTCCGATTTCTGGAATTGTTAGGAAAACAGATCAAGGTACAATATTTTTGGATCATGAATCACATTGTAACACATCTCATTCGCGTTCACGGCCGGGTGCAGGGAGTCGGGTTCCGGCAGTTTATCCATAATATCGCCATGGAGCGGATGGTAACCGGCTGGATACGAAACACCAGCGACGGCGCTGTTGAGGCCATGCTTCAGGGCAGACCGGCTGACGTCGGTTCGGTGGAAGCAGCATGCCGCAAAGGTCCGCCATTATCGAGAGTGGACAAGGTTGATTGCTATCCGGTGGATCCGGATATCCATTATGAATCGTTTGACGTGCGTCACTGAAGGTAAGCTATGCGACTTTTTACCGCCATTGGCTTGCCCGATTCTGTACGCAGCGAACTGGCATCCATTCAACCTCAACATCCCGAGATCCGGCTTACCCCCGAATCGCAGATCCATCTGACACTGCGCTACATCGGGGAAACAGACAAGGTCCGGACACGTCGGATTATTCAGGCGCTGTCCCACGTCGCATTCCGTCCCTTTGATATTGAATTGATGGGTACGGGTTGCTTCCCCAACCCGAGTGCACCTTCGGTGCTTTGGGCCGGAGTCCGCTATCATCCCATTTTGAAAGAGCTTTACGATGGTATGCAGGAAGAGCTGTACCGTGCGGGCATGTCGCTCTCGCCACGATCCTTTCATCCGCATGTCACTCTTGGCCGCATCCGGAAAGACAAAAAAGTAAAAGATAACGTGGATAGTTCTCCACTTGATACGGTTCTGGACAATTTTTTTCATGGCGAGGCGTCACGGTTCCATGTCACCTTTCGGGTGGACCGGTTCCGTCTGTACCAAAGCAGGCTGCATTCCGGAGGTGCGATACACCACTGTCTCCGGGAGTATATGGCATCCTGAATACTTCCCTGGTTTCGGGACTGTCAGAAACAGTGAAAGTTTGCTAAATTGTCACATAGAGAAGTTCATTGTCACATGGTGAAATTAGCGCCATAACCGATAAAAGCACTTTTCAACGAGCCAATGCAACATCATGGGTAAAAAAATTGTACTCTATACATTGCTTGCCACCGGTATTGTCGTTACTCTGGTGGGTATTCAGAATTTGTATCTTTTTTGTGGTGAAGCAAGTATTTCGGGAATCATCGGTCAGCTGACCGGCGGTATCTGTATTCTGGGAGGAATCGTGAATTTGTGGGTGGCCAGAAAATTCAGGTCGCAGATCAGCTTGCAGAAGAACCAGGAATCGATATCTTGATTCAACAAGATACGTCATCGATCATCTATGCAACGAACTAGGAGCAGTGTGACAGGTTCAACAGTTATTTGGATTCTGCTATTGATTGCCGGCGGGTATCTTATCATACTCCTGCTGATGTATCTTTTCCAGGCTGCATTCATCTATTTTCCAACAAAAAATATTGTAGCCACCCCGGAAGATCGTGGACTTGCGTATGAGGATGTGTTTCTGCACACCGACGACGGATTAAGGCTGCACGGCTGGTTTATTCCAGCCGAGGATTCCAGAGGGAGCGTCCTTTTTTTTCACGGCAATGCCGGAAATATTTCCGGACGCCTGGAAAGCATTACGGTGTTCAATAATCTGGGTCTGGATGTCATGATCTTCGATTACCGTGGTTACGGCCGGAGCGAAGGGAAGCCAACCGAACAGGGAACCTACAAGGATGCCATCGTCGCCTGGCGCTATCTTACAGAAGTGCAGGATAAAAACCCGCAGCGCATCATTCTCTTTGGACGTTCACTGGGTGGCGGTGTCGCGTCATGGCTGGCCAGTGAGGTGAATGCCGGAGCCCTGGTTCTTGAATCGACGTTTACTTCTGCTGCCGATCTTGCTGCGGAAATATATCCATTCATACCTGTGCGATGGCTGCTGCACATTCGCTATCCGGCCATCGATTATCTTAAAAAGATTGATATGCCTGTCCTTATTGCCCACAGCAAGGGGGATGATGTAATCCCGTATCACCACGGTGAAAAACTTTTCGAAGCAGCCGGTGAACCGAAATACTGGATGGAGATGAGAGGCGGTCATAATGACGGATTTATCCAGACTGCTCAGCATTATATTGACAGCTGGGACCGGTTTATCACGAAAATTATGGAATAAAAATAAATTCTTCATATGAATGACAGGAACAGACATATCATCATTACTGGTGCATCAAGAGGTTTTGGTCGCGATCTGACCCGTCATCTGGCTGAAAACGGGACTGTGCTTCATCTTGTTGCCAGAAGCGAGATGTCCGATCTGGTTCTTGAGCTGGAAGCTCTTGGTGCCAAAGTGCATACCTGGCAGCAGGATCTGACACAGACGGACAAGCTTCATATCCTCATGACAAATATCGCCGCTGCGATTCCGGCTGATGACGTCGGATATCTCGGGCTCATCAACAATGCCGGTATGCTTGATCCGGTGGGTCCTGCCGGCAAATACGAGTATGACAGCTACAAAAAAAACCTGGAGATAAACTTTGTTGCTCCTCTGCTGTTAACTCATGCCTTTATGGAACTGTTTCAGGAAACCGGGATTGTTAAACGGGTGGTAATGATTTCGTCGGGCGCAGCCGGAAAGCCATACCACGGATGGAGCCATTATTGCAGCACCAAAGCGGGGGTAGACATGTTCGTGCGCACTGTGGGTATTGAGCAGACCCGACAGCGAAATCCTGTGGAGGTCATGGCTTTCAATCCCGGCCGTATCAGCACCGACATGCAGGAGGCAATTCGCAGCTTGAATGAAGATGATTTTCCCATGGTGCATGACTTTATAGCAGCTTGGAAAGAGGGCAGGATCGGCGACTCGGCTGAAGTGGCCGGACGTCTTGCCAGGGTGATGCTGGCCGAATTCTTTCCCGCTGGTGAAATCCTTAGTCACAAAGACATATAATCTGAATTTCGTGTCAATAAGCCATTTTTGACCTGGTTGCGATCCCCCGGAAAAAAAAGGAAAAAGTCAAGAAAGCATCTGTTCTTATTTATTGATAGCTTTCATTTTTTACACCAAACTCCGGGTTTCCCATGTGCCAGTTTTCTCATCTTCATTGCCATTCTCAGTTCAGTCTGCTGGATGGTGCTGCCGCTATTCCGGGGATGATCTCCAAGGCGGCCGGACTCGGGATGCCGGGGATTGCTATCACCGATCATGGCAACATGTTCGGAGTGCCGGCTTTTGTCAATGAAGCAAAAAAAAACGGGGTTAAGCCGATCATCGGGTGTGAGTTTTATGTCACTCCGAAAACCATGTCCGATCGCGAAAACCGTACACAGTACCACCAGGTTCTTCTTGCAAAAAACCGGACCGGTTATTTCAACCTGACACGGCTCAGTTCGCTCGGTTACGTCGATGGTTTTTACTACAAGCCGCGCATTGACCGCAAAACGCTGGCCGCTCACTCCGAGGGGCTCATTGCCACTACATGCTGCCTTCAAAGTGAAATCAATCAGACCATCCTGAAAAAGGGGGAGGCAGAGGCAAAAAAGTTGTTCGAGTGGTATCTCGATCTCTTCGGCAAGGATTACTACATTGAGTTGCAGCGTCACGGACTGCGAGATCAGGATGTATGCAACGAGGTGCTGGTGCGCTGGAGCGGGGAGTACGACGTCAAAATGATCGCCACAAACGACTCTCACTATGTGAACAAGGAAGATTCCGAGGCGCACGATATCCTGCTGGCCCTTCAGACGAATGCTGATATCAGCGATCCGAACAGGTTTCGTTTCACCGACGACCAAAACCGGCTGAATTCGGAATTCTATCTTAAGACGCCCGACGAGATGAAGGAGCTGTTCAGCGACTTGCCGGAGTCGCTGGAGAATACGCAGGAAATCATCGACAAAACCGATGATATCACACTGAACTCAGAACTGCTCCTGCCTCACTTCAAAGTTCCGGATGAGTTTTCGGACATGGATGACTACCTTCGCCATCTGACCTATGAGGGGGCGAGGATTCGCTATGGCGAACTTGCGGAAGAGGTTACGTCCCGGATCGAGCAGGAGCTGAAAATCATCCGTGATATGGGCTTCGCGGGTTACTTTTTGATTGTCGAGGGATTTACCACCGAGGCGCGAAAACGTGGGGTTTTTGTCGGACCCGGGCGCGGATCTGCGGCAGGCAGCGTTGTGGCATACTGCATTGGCATCATCAACATCGATCCACTTAAATATGATCTGCTCTTCGAGCGGTTCCTGAATCCGGAACGTGTGAGTCCGCCTGATATTGACATCGACTTTGATGATACGGGTCGGCAGGCTGTGATCGATTACGTTGTGGAAAAATACGGGAGGCAGAATGTAGCCCAGATCGTGACCTATGGCACCATGAAGGCCAAGACGGCGATCCGCGATGTAGGGCGTGTGCTGGGTGTGCCGCTCAATGAGGTTAACCGGATTTCCAAGCTGTTTCCAGAACGTCCGGGCTTCGATACGTTTAAAAGGGTGATCGATCCGTCAGTAAATCCCGAAACGGCCACTGAGATCAAGGCGCTTTTTGATCATCCGGATACGCAGATACGCAAGATGATGAGCTTTGCCCGGACCCTGGAGGGGTGTCCTCGCCAGACCGGGATCCATGCCGCCGGAGTGATCATCGCACCGGGAACGGTGTATAATTATGTGCCGGTGGCCCTCTCCAAAGAGAAAGATGTTATCACCCAGTATGACGGTCCAAGTTCCGAGATGTGCGGATTGCTGAAGATGGATTTTCTCGGACTCAAAACCCTGTCCATTCTGAAGACTTCGATACGGCTGGTGAAGGAAAGCCGGGGCAAGGAATATCATCTGGATGATATCCCTCTTGACGATGAAAAAACCTATGAACTGTATCAGCGCGGCGATACGGTCGGGACCTTTCAGTTTGAGTCCGATGGCATGCGCAAGTATATGCGCGAACTCAAGCCGACCTGCATGGATGACCTTATTGCCATGAACGCACTGTACCGTCCGGGACCGATGCAGTTCATTCCGGAGTACATCGCCTGCAAGCATGGTAAGAAGAAAGTGGTCTATCCGCATTCAATGCTGGAAGGCGTGCTTAAACCCACCTATGGCATCATGGTCTATCAGGAACAGATCATGAAAGTGGCGCAGGTCATGGGTGGATTTACGCTGGGTGAAGCAGATATACTGCGGCGCGCCATGGGGAAGAAAAAGGTAGACCAGATGGCCAAAATGAAGGTCAAGTTCATGGAAGGGGCACATGAGCGCGGTGTGGACGACAAAACGGCCAACGAAGTGTTTGAAAAGATGGCCTACTTTGCCGGTTATGGGTTTAATAAATCGCACTCGGCTGCCTATTCGGTTGTGGCGTATCATACCGCCTATTTCAAGGCCAATTATCCGGCTTCCTACATGTCTGCGGTGCTCACCCACAACATGAACGACATCAAAAAGGTCTCTCAGTTCATTGAGGAGTGCTACCATCTTTCCGTTCCGGTGGATCGTCCCAATATCAATACCGGTGAGGCGTATTTTACAGCCAGGGAAGGTCGTGTTCAATATGGACTGAGTGCGATCAAAGGTGTCGGTTCATCTGCAGTGGAGCATTTTGTTGATGAGCGCCGGGAAAACGGACCGTTTCAGAGCATCTTTGATTTTACTTCACGGGTCGACCTGCGAAGCTGTAACCGCAAGATGATGGAGAGTCTCACTGCTGCAGGCGCCTTTGACGAACTTCACAGTAACCGGAGCCAGCTGATGGAAAGCCTGGAGGATGCGCTCAACTATGGTGCGCGCATGCAGGACGAAAAAAGCCGCAATCAGACCAGTCTTTTCGGTGGTGGAGACAGCGTTTCGCACCAGGAGTCGGAGCCCCGGCTTCGCGAAGTGGCACCGTGGTCTAATATGCAGAAACTGAAACAGGAACGGGAGCTGATCGGCTTCTTCCTGAGCGGGCACCCGCTTGAACGGTTCCGCGATGATATTTCACTTTTTTGCTCACACGGCCTGGGAGAAGAGGGGCTGAGGGAACTTAATGAGCGCGCTCCCGTCACCTGTGCCGGAATCATCACCGCGGCACGCCAAACGCGTGATAAAAAGGGCAGGCCGATCGCATTCCTGACACTGGAAGATGAAAACGGAAGCAGTGAAGTGCTGGTTTTTTCAGACTGCTATGACAAGTCGATGAACCTTCTTCAAGTGGATAATCTGGTGGTTGTGGAAGGCAATGTGACCGTCAGGGACGGCACACCCAAGATAATCGCGCGCAACTTTGACCGCATTGAAAATCTGCGTGAAAAAAATCAGAGTACAATTCGACTCTGTCTGAGTGTGGCGACAAGCGAAGTAGAGAGCACCAGTCTCGAAAAACTGGCCGGTCTTTTTGAAGAAAACAGGGGACAAGCCCAGGTACAGATGCTGGTCCGGAGCGTTGACGGAAAACAGATCAGGATGAAAGTCCGGAAATTTGTAATTGATCCGACGGATGAGCTGCTAAAACAGGCCCGACATCTTCTGGGCAAGAATAATGTGTGGATGGAAAAACGACCGGAAGTATAGCCAAAATCATATAACGGCACATATACGCTACAATCCGGGAAAAGTTAAAGTTTCGGGATTTGCATATATATAAATAATTATATATATTTATATCAAATAATACAGGTGAATGGAATTACCCTTCTGGTTGTTAGTCTGATCAAATGCATTCCATTTGTGTGTAATTAACAAAAATCATTTAATAATCGATTTCTTATGGCAAAACCAGTTGAATTAACAGACAACAATTTCAACGATGAAGTGTTGAATTCAGACAAACCCGTACTGGTGGATTTTTGGGCTGAGTGGTGCGGTCCCTGCCGCATGGTTGGCCCTGTTGTAGAGGAACTGGCCGGTGATTACGAGGGCAAAGTGAAGGTGGGCAAGGTGGATGTAGACAGCAATCCGCAGGTGTCCATGCAGTATGGAATTCGCAGTATCCCGTCGCTTTTGATCTTCAAAGGCGGTGAAGTTGTAGATCAGATTGTTGGAGCAGTTCCCAAAGCTCACCTGCAAAAGCAGCTGGATGCCCAGTTGTAATCCGGTAATAATTCAGGTATCGTTGCATACTTACTACTTGAAGTTATCAAACTTGAATCCCAAAGCCTGGCAGTTTCAGTATTGCCGGGCTTTTTTATTTGTCGATGGAACCACCTATATTGCACGTTGAAGTGAAGCAAACAGCCAACACGTAACCAAATAAATCATTCATTGGGCTTATTAGAGTTTATAGTGCTTCTGATTATTGCAGGAATATGCGGGTCCATTGGCCAGGCCATCGCAGGATTCAGCCGTGGCGGTTGCATCGTATCCATCGTAGTTGGTTTCATTGGTGCATTGCTCGGATCCTGGCTCAGCGTCCAGCTCGGCTTGCCGGAGCTGTTCAATATCCATATAGGCGGCAACACCTTTCCCGTCCTCTGGTCCATAATTGGATCAGTGATTTTTGTCGTGATCGTAAGCCTGTTGACACCGAGAAGGTAGTATGGGCGGCATTCAGCACAGTATGCCGGACTACATCTCCTTCAAGAACCTGCGCAGTACATATTGCAGGATTCCGCCATTCTGATAGTAGGCGATTTCCACTTCAGAATTCAATTGAGCGACCGCTTTGAAGGTGGATTCTGAACCGTCCGCCTTTTTGGCAGTGATGTTGAGTTCCTTGTTGGGGATCAGGCCACCTGAGATTCCGGTGATAGTGAATGTCTCAGAGCCATTCAAGCCAAGGCTTTCACGCGTTTCTCCGGGCTGGAAGCGAAGAGGAAGCACACCCATTCCCACCAGGTTGCTGCGATGGATACGCTCATAACTTTCAGCAATGACCGCCTTGACACCAAGCAGGTTGGTTCCTTTGGCCGCCCAGTCGCGAGAAGAGCCGCTTCCGTACTCTTTGCCGCCCAGTACAACCAGCGGAGTGCCTTCTTCAGCGTACTTCAGTGCCGCATCGTAAACAAACATCTCTTTCCCGGATGGATGATGGATCGTCCATCCACCTTCCTTTTCCACCAGCTGGTTCTTGATCCGTACGTTGGCAAATGTGCCCCGGATCATTACCTCGTGATTGCCGCGGCGCGATCCGTAGGAATTGAAATCAACGGGTTTGATGCCTTTGCTGATCAGATACTGTCCGGCTGGTGTGCTCTCACCGATTTTTCCCGCAGGGGAAATATGGTCGGTGGTGATGGAATCCCCCAAAACGAGCAGTGTTCTTGCGTTTTCAATGTCCTGCAGAGAATCCGGTTTTTCGGATATCCCCTGGAAGAAAGGTGCCTCCTTGATGTAGGATGATTTATCATCCCACTGGTAGACCTGTCCGGTCGGAGCGTCAAGAGCTTTCCAGACATCATCACCCTCGAACAAGGTAGCATAGTTGCTTCGGAAGTCCTCCGGTTCGATTACTTTCTCCATGATTTCACGTATCTCCTTGCCGGTCGGCCAGATATCTTTCATGTAGACCGGTTCGAAGTTGGGCCCGTATCCAACCGGTTCGTTGATCATGTCGATATCAACACGACCGGCCAGGGCATAGGCCACAACAAGCATTGGCGAGGCCAGGAAGTTCATTTTGATGCTGGGGTGGATTCGTGCCTCGAAATTGCGATTACCTGAAAGCACGGAGGAAACGATCATGTCGTTCTCTTCGACCGCTTTGGCAATGTGTGGGGGCAGGTCACCGCTGTTGCCGATGCAGGTGGTACAGCCGTATCCAACCACATGAAAACCGAGCGCTTCAAGATAGGGCATGAGCTCGGATTTCTCATAGTAGGTGGTGACCACCTTGGAGCCGGGCGCCAGGCTGGTTTTTACCCAAGGCTTGACATTCAGGCCTTTTTCAACCGCTTTTTTGGCGACTAATCCGGCACCAAGCATGACTGACGGGTTGGATGTATTGGTGCAGCTGGTAATGGCTGCCATGACGATTGAGCCGTCACTGAGCAAGAACTCGGTATCGCCGGTTCTGATTTCCACGGATTTGAGTCCGTCTCTGGTCTGGACCTGGGTATCCACGGATATTTCGGCATCCCCGGGGATTTTCTGGGCAGGATCGTCACGGCGACTGGTGCTCGGGACCTGTCCGCCTTCGGAAAGCCAGCGCTCGCGCTCTTCCATATCGATGTAATCCCGTTCGTAGATGTCCTTCATGAGATTGATGAAGGAATCTTTCACATCGGTAAGTACAATCTTGTCCTGCGGGCGCTTAGGGCCCGAAATGGCGGGCACCACATCGCTGAGATCGAGTTCCAGCTGGTTGGTGTAAGTGATCTGTTCCTCATTCTCCCGCCACATCATGTTGTTTTTTGTATAAAGCTCAACGGTACGGACATGGTCTTCGTCACGTGCCGTGAGGCGCATGTAGTCCAGTGTGCGGTCGTCGATCGGGAAAAACGTGACGGTGCAGCCGAACTCTGGTGACATGTTGGAAATAGTGGCGCGGTCGGGGACGGTCAGGTTGGTCAGCCCGTCACCGAATACCTCGACAAATTTGCCGACAACACCCTGCTTGCGCAGCAGGTGCGTGACCGCCAGCACCATGTCGGTGGAAGTGGTCCCCTCGGGGAGGGTTCCGGTCAGCTTGAGCCCCACAACCTCGGGGTTCAGCATGTAAATGGGTTGTCCGAGCATCACCGCCTCTGCCTCGATACCGCCGACACCCCATCCGACCACGCCGATACCATTGACCATCGGAGTGTGTGAGTCAGTGCCCACGAGAGTATCGGGAAAGGCGAATCCGTTACGCAGATAGATACCTTTGGCGAGGTACTCCAGGTTCACCTGGTGGCAGATACCGAGGCCGGGAGGAAGTACGCTGTAGTCGGCGAACGCCTGCTGAGCCCACTTCAGCAGACTGTATCGCTCCTCGTTTCGCTCGTATTCCTTCTCGACATTCTTGCGATAGGCATCCTGGGTTCCGAAATAATCCACCTGCACCGAATGATCGATGATCAGGTCTACCGGAACCTGCGGATTTATTTTGGAAGCGTATTCCTTTCCTTTCTGCCGGCCGACTTCGGAGCGGATCGAGGCGATATCAACCACGGAAGGCACTCCGGTGAAATCCTGCATGAGCACACGGGCGGGCATGTAGGGAATATCGCTGGGAACACCGTCCGGGGACCAGTTAAGCAGTGTCTCGATATGCTCCTTCTTCACAGCAAAATCGTCATAGTTCCTCAGAGCATTCTCAAGGAGGATGCGAATGGTGAACGGCAGCTTTTCGATGGCGTGACCCTGTTTTTTCAGCTCATTAAGGCTGTAGTATTTATGGATCCCCGTTGGTGACTTCAATTCCTTTACAATTCCGAAAATATCGTTGCTCATAATTCCTGTATGTGGGTTTTCAGATAAATTTTCTAACGGCTTAACGATAGCAAAATCATGGCCAAAAATCTACGGGCAAGTTGCGGTAACAGCATGTGACAGGTTATTGGAAGCACCAGTTTGAATTACGGCGGCATGTTAAAACCGCATGGTTATGCGGTGATATTCGACAGGCAGCTCTGTATCGTATGCATGAAGTGAGTATTCATGGCAGCAGTGACTGCCTGAACACACCCGGTTCAACCGATTGTTCTTTTTTGTTGTCATTTTGAGTATTCAGAGTGACGCTAGCTCTAAGAGAGCGCTTGGCCCTTCTGCTCCCGGCATGGCCGCGGGGTGGAAGGTTTTTTTTTGGGAATAATTAGGCTCATCGGGGTTAATGTTTGGTTGTGGACAACTGAAAATCTGAATTTTATTATATTGGGGCCATTTCCGGCTTGCCAAAACAACATTCAAATCGTCAGTAACTGTTACAAGGAGGATAACATGAGTGACCTGAGTGCGAAAAGATATATTGTCAATAAAACAGATTCCCGCAATGACCATAAAATCCGGTTTCTTGTCTGCTCTGACGGGAGGCCGACTTCAAAGGCACAATCATTGAAGAGCGGTGAAAGGGCAGCGTTGGATCCGGGTGACCGCCTCGTTGTTCTCTCCGATAAGCGCACAAATTATGAGATACGCTTCGGTAATGGTGTGCTTTTGGGTGTGGAACAAATAAATAACGATCATTCAGAATACCCGGGATGGACTGTGGCATCCTACCGCCTTGCATCCGCATCTAAAGACGATAAGGGTGAAATAATGGAAGTATCCGGTACAGACAGTGGCGATGATGATCCGGATAGAGTAAACGGAACGGGCGGACATATTATCGTCACAGAGCCGGATCAGCCGCAACCCTGACCGGGTACCTTAAAAAACCGAAAAGTTTTCTTACATTGGAGGTGAATTTGGGAACCCGTCGGTAAACCGGATGGCTCGCGTACTCTGTGTTGGAAGTATGGTTTTTACAGGAAGGATGATATCCTATGGAAGGATAATGGTTGTTCTGATCTGTGTGATGATGCCGACGCAGGGAGTCCACGGGCAGGACCGCAGCCAGGTTCCGGCAGGCGGACCCGGCTACCCTGCCATCACCAACTATGCCGCGGATGAGTACCAGGGACATGTCCAAAGCTGGGGTTTTACGATGGACCGCCATGGCATTGTCTATGTGGCCAATTCACAAGGTGTGATGCGATATACAGGTGCCGGATGGCAGCATGTGAGCGTGCCTGGCCAGATGGTTGTAAGTCTTGTCAATGGAGATGAAGACAGGATATATGTCGGTGGCGTTGCTGAAATCGGCTACGTCTCGTATGCTTCGCCATCTGATCCGTCTTCTGCGAGACCCTGGCCTTACCAGTCGCTCACCCCGCTCATCCCCGACACGGTTGAGTTCACATCCGTATGGTACAGTCTGAAAACGGATGACGGGGTTTTCTTCGCTTCCAACGAATATTTTTTTCATTACGACGGAGAGCAGATTTATGCCATTCCGGCACAGACGCGTTTCTCGAATCTCATTGTGATGGAGGGGGATGTATTCGTCCGGGAGGCACCGTATGGCCTGAAAAAATATTCCGACGGGGCCCTTGAACCTTGGGACAAGGGGGCCTTGTTTGGGGAAACAACGCTCCGCAGTGTGATTGCGCGTGACGATGGTACCACGCTCTTTGTCACATACTTCGAGTTGCTGCTATTTGACGGTCTGGAATTCCGTCCGTTTGAAAATGATGCGGCACGGTATTTGGAGAGCCACTTCATTGACGAGGCGATCCAGCTCTCTGACGGCACCATTGCCATAGCTACCCGGAACGGGGGAGTGGTATGGCTCGATGCCGACGGTTCCCTGCAGCAGATTTTTAATGAGGACAGCGGTTTGATAAGCAATACGGTATACGGCCTGCTTCAGGATAAAGCAGGCTCCCTTTGGGCCGCGACCATCAACGGATTGTCCCGCATTGATTTGCAGTTGCCTTTCCGTCACTTTGACAGCCGGCACGGTTTTACGGACACAGCCAACAGGATGACGTCCCGCAACGATACGATTTTCGTGTCGGCCAGCCGGGGGGTCTACATGCGGGACAGTCAGGGTAATACCCGATTTTTTGACGGGAAATCATTTTGCCATCAATTTCTTCATCACAATGAAGACCTGTATGTCATATGCGGCGGAACACTCCATCGGTTTAAGGAGGATGGCTTTGAACCGGTTTCAGATTCCGTATTCAGCACTGCCGTCACTTCACTGGACCCTGAGACGGTGATATCGGTACATCAGACAGGCATTACTGTCGCCAGACTGAACGGTGCCGGGCTGGAACCCGTCTACCATACCGCAGACTTCAACACCAGGCCCAACTCCGTAATGATGTGTTCCTCGGGGTATCTCTGGATGGGCACCGATACACGTGGCCTGTTCCGACTCGCGCTGGACTCGCTTGAGGGACAGATAACCGGTCATTCACTGACAAGATACCTGCATGAGACCAGGGCATCAACGTACCAGGCACGTGTTCATGCTTCCATCCTGGAGGGGGACCCTCTCATTCTCACCATTTACCACGGAATCCTGCAACATGACCCGAAATCTGACACCGTCATCCAGACAGACCTTTTCGGGCCCGATTTCATGAATACGAACCGGCAGTATCTCCATGCCAGCCAGGACCCATCCGGGAATGTCTGGTTTTTCTCCGGTGGCGGGTTTCAGGTCGCCATGCGGCAGCCCGACGGAGCATTTGAGATCCAGTCATCCATCCTGAACTGGCTTGATATCACTCAGGTAAATCATATCTATGCCGACCCGCAGGGCTATGTTTGGTATGTTGACGCCCGGGAACTGGTGCGTTTCGATCCGCGGGTGCACTTTGATACCGAAATCGGTTTTCAAACCGAAATAAAGGAGCTGCTGGTGAGAGGAGATTCACTGGTGTCAAGGGGAGCCAACAGCAATCCGCATGTTCTTCCTTACGCCGATAACGAACTGCGGTTCATGTACACTGCGGCCGCCTATCTGGATCCGGTCCGGACGCGGTACCGTGTCAAGCTGGAAGGGTTTGACGAAAGCTGGTCGGCCTGGACTTCCGAAACCCGGAAAGACTACACAAACCTTCCCGAAGGCACCTATCGCTTCCTGGTGGAAGCGCGCAATCTGTTTGGCGTGGTCAGTGCGGCCGAGCCGTTCCATGTGCGGATACTGCCGCCCTGGTACCGGACCTGGTGGGCGTACCTGCTCTATATGATCACCACGGCTGTGGTTCTTTATTCCGGCTACCGTATCCGTCTGAACCAGCTTCTCAGGGTGCACAGAATCCGCAACAGGATTGCCGGTGATCTGCATGATGAGATCAGCGCCACGCTCAGCAGTATCAGCTTTTTTGCCAGGGCCATTGAAGATGACAAGTTCCGGGGTGACAGAAACCGGTTTGTGCAGCTCATCTCGGAAAGTGCCGGTGATGCAAAGGAAAAAATCACAGATATCGTCTGGGCCATCAATCCCGAGCATGACGACTGGAAATCGTTCCTGTCGAAGTGCCGGCGTTATGCTTCCGACCTGATGGAAAGCAAGCACATCGATTATAAGCTGCATATCGATGAGCAGATTCCCGGGAAAATGGAAATGCAACTGCGGCAGAATCTCTGGCTCATATTCAAAGAGATGGTCACAAATGCCGTCCGGCATTCAAACGCTTCCAAAATTGCCGTTTCACTGAAATACCGCTCAGGAAAACTGCACATCGTGGTGGAGGATGATGGCACGGGCATGGATACCGGGATGCCGACGGATGGTAATGGCTTGAAAAACATCCGGCAAAGGTCAGAACAGATCGGTGGAAATCTTTCGCTTGATACGGCACCGGGTAAAGGAACACGATGGGAGCTCATACTGAAGTTGTGACCAAACGGGTCGTTAAAAAATGCAAATTGCTGTAATTTGACATAAAACCGCATGAGTATGCGGTGATAACATGGTATTACATTGGTAGCTTAGCCGGTGCGCTGCAGCAACCTTCCAATGAAGTTGAAACACAGAAGCTGAAACTTAGAGCACCGGGGGTGACACATTGTTTACGGATATAATCAACACACCGGCTGTGATCCCATCCAGCCGAAATGCTCTAAAGGAACATATGAAGAAACATACGGCTGTGATAAATATCGGCATCATCGAAGACAACAGGTACATGCGTGATGGGTGGAAAGCCTTCATCGGTTCGGAAGCTGATTTGAATGTGGTCGGAGCGTTCGGCTCCTGTGAAGAGGCGTTTGCATCGGACGAGATGAACAGGGTAAACCTGCTTATTATGGACATCGGTCTGCCGGGAATGAGTGGTATCGAAGGGGTCCGCTATGTTAAAAAGCATCACCCGGATGTCATCGTGGTCATGGCTACTATTTTCGATGACGATCAGCACATTTTCGACGCACTGAAAGCCGGCGCCATGGGCTATCTGGAAAAAAAGGTGAGTCCGAAAGAACTCATATCGGCCATTCGGGATGCCTGGGAAGGCGGGTCCCCGATCACACCCAATATTGCAAGCAAAGTCATACGCAGTTTCCATCAGGGTCTGTACGAAGAACAGCTTACGGATCGTGAACACCAGATACTTGAAAAACTGGCAACCGGTGTCTCATACCAAGCCATAGGCAAGGAGATTTATCTGTCGGTTGATGGCGTACGGTATCACATCAGAAATATATACCGTAAACTGCAGGTCAACTCCCGTTCCGAGGCTATTGCAAAAGGAATTTCGAAAAAACTCATTAACCCGGGTGTGCTGTTCTACTAGTGTGCTGTTCTATTAGTCCGGGTATACGCGACAATGACCTCGATTCACTACCCTGTTTTCTTGACCGAAGGCAGGGTTTTTTTATGTTATTGGCTGAAAAATATCGCAAAAATCCGTATTTATAAGCAACATTTTTTCCCGTTAGCATATCTTTATTTCTCTATCAAAATCCCTCTAAACAGAAAAAACATGATAATGAATCGACATAAGAACAGCTATTTGTTGAAATGGGCTCTCGTAATACTTCCGCTCTGCATCAGCAGCAGCGTGCTTGCAAATGGTCTCACACCCCAACAGGTTGCCAAACTCAGTAATGTTGGTGGTGCCCAAATATCAGCTGATGGCAATTATATCGCTTTTACGAAAGTAGTTCCCCAGGATCCTTTTGAGATCAATGCTCCGTCCAATCTTGAGCTTCATGTGTTGAACCGGCGGACAGGTGAGACCCTTGCTGTTGAGCTTGAAAGCCGCGCCGGCAACCTGCAGGTCCGGCCCGAACATGATACTTTTTCTTTTACTACCCGTGGAGAAGAAGACAGCGCTGTAGCGCTTTATGAGTTGGATCCGAAAACGGCTCAAATCACACGTCTTTATCATCATGACGCGGGTATTATGACTTATAGCTGGCATCCGTCCGGCAAAACGTTTTCCCTTGTTTCACGTGAACAGCTGGAAAAGCCGGAAACTCCGCTTCTTTATGAACCGACCGTGTACGAGGAGTATATTCCCCATCGTGAGGCTTATATTGTGGACCTGCAGGTTGGTGATGAGCAGGTGCGCCGCATACAGGTTGACGGTTCGGTCTATCTGATGGAATGGAGTCCGGATGGTAACTTTCTGGCCATCTCGGAGACGCCAACGCCCAATATCGATGACTACTACATGTTCCAGAAGGTCAAGGTTATCGATGCCGCCTCAGCCCGGGTGCGCAATGAAATTGACAACGAAGGCAAGCTGGCGCAAATCACATGGAGTCCGGATGGCAGCCAGTTGGCCTTGTGCGCCGGCAACAGCATTAATGATCCCATTGACGGGCGAATAATGGTGGTAACTGCATCTGGTGGAACCCCTGAGAACATTTATCCCGATTTTTTGGGTAAATTTGAGCGAATTACCTGGTCGCAGGATGGCCTGATCCGGTTTTTGGCCAGTGAAAGCACGGCAACCACCTTTGGTACGATCCGTGCCGATGGCAGCGGATTTACCAGAGTGATGCATATTGAGGAGGGCTATAAGACCAATTTTAATTATGCGGATGACGGGACCGTCGTCTTCACCAAGCAGACCCCGCAGCATCCAACCGAAATTTATGTCAAACAGGCCGGAAGCGGTGAGCTGGAGCGGTTGACCGTAAGCAATGACTGGCTCACGGATGTCCCGATGGGACGCCAGGTCGTGGTACGCTATGATGCCCGTGACGGAAGAAATATTGAAGGCCTTCTGATCTATCCGCTTGAAGAGCATGGCGGACCCTATCCCACCATTGTGATGGTGCATGGCGGGCCTGAGGCCCATTACAGCAACGGCTGGCTCACGGGCTATTCACTGCCGGGACAGGTTGCCGCAGCACGCGGTTTTGCAGTGTTTTACCCGAACTATCGAGGCAGCACGGGGCGCGGACTTGAATTCATCAAGTCGAGTCAGGGTGACCTGGCCGGCGCCGAGTTCGATGACATAGTGGATGGTGTGGATTATCTCATTCAGCAAGGAATTACCGATACAGACCGGGTTGGTGTAACCGGCGGGTCCTACGGTGGTTACGCGACAGCGTGGATGTCCACCCGCTATTCCCACCGTTTTGCTGCCGGTGTGATGTTTGTGGGCATCAGCAATAACATCTCCAAGTGGGGAACCAGTGACATACCCGAGGAGCTCTACCTGGTGCATTCCCGCAAACGCCTGTGGGACCACTGGCAATGGAATCTGGAGCGCAGCCCGATCTATCATGTGGACAATTCCCGGACACCGCTTCTGATCATGCACGGCGAGGATGATACCCGCGTTCATCCGGCGCAGTCTCTTGAATTGTTCCGTCATATAAAGGTTCGCAAACCGGATGTGCCGCTGCGGCTGGTATGGTATCCAAACGAAGGACACGGAAATATTCGCTCGACATCCCGTTTCGACTATC
>SLKA01000108.1 GCA_007134845.1 Balneolales bacterium | reverse complement strand
CCCAAAAAAACAAGAGCTATGTTTTGCGAGGGCAAAATGGGTTCAGGAATGGAAAAAGGAACGTGATTTTTGGAAGAATAACCATTTTCAAGTCCCTTTTTTACTGAACGCGACGTTTTTCGCAAGGGTTCTGTTACATAATTCAGGATTCTCACAAAGTTTACCCACAGGCATCGGCAGGTTGCCCACATTTGCTGCTTGAACAGGGTCCGGTACTTTGACTTTTTTATCCTCAAGTGTCATGCCAGCTGAAAGACAGTCGCCTCAACGTTGTTTCGCTTGTGAAGCTCGGCCAACAGGCGTTCCTGTCCAGCTGAATGTTCATTTAATATGCAACATTCTTGAATTGGCGCATGGGACAGGGACGGGTTGCCCGGAAACGTTTTTAACGTACTTCACGTATGACGATATTCCGAAATTCCACACGATCTCCGTAATTCTGCAAGCCGATGTAGCCGGTCCGCCTGACAAGTCCCGGGTGATCATCCACCAGTTCCTCCATATGACGAATCAAACTGGTATTTACGATCATCTCACCATTAACCGTCACCTGGATTACAGGTCCGTCGGCTTTGATTTTCATGCTTTGCCATTCTCCTGCGGGTTTGGTTACCTGCTTTGATGGTGCTTTTACGGCATAAATACTGCCGGTATATTGCCAGGACTTCAAGTTGGCATGTTTGTCCGCATAGTCATCCAGAATCTGAATCTCCATTCCTTCAAAAGCCGGGTTGCCCTCTCGCGGCGCACGCATGAATACACCGGTGTTGGCTCCCTCCGGCAGCCGGTACTCCAGTTCCAAAACAAAATCGCGATATTGTGATGTCGTCGATAACCAGCCCCTGCCACCGGTAGTAAACAGGATGCCGTCTGCCGCATCCCATCCGTCCGGATCTCCACCAATGGCCTCCCATCCTTCCAAATTGTATCCATTGAAAAGACGCCCATATTTTGTTTCCTCAGAAGGTTTGTCTGTCGTTGCTACCAGTATCTGGTCCAGCCGGTCGGTTTCTTCGATCTGTTTTTTCAACTTTTTCTCAAGATGGCGTGCAAGTACAGGTCGAATGGACTCATCCAATACCGCCAATACGGCATTGGAGCTGTTCAATGCTTCCGAGTCCGGATCATAAGAGTGCAAAAGGATTTCCGAGGCCACATCGATGGATGCCTGCCGGACCGTTTTGTGCTCATGGTGGAAATACGGGCTTACGGTCTGCAACGCCGTCAAATCATCCAGAGCAGAGAATTGGTAAAAAATGTTTGCTATTTCCCCGGAATCATCGGCAGTTTGGACGAGATCGTGCAACAGGGCCACTTTTTTGTCCACGGGATATTTCAAAGCATTCACCAACCGCACATAACCGGCATAGACCTCAGCGCGTGAAGAGTAATCCGGCGCCACCGCGACGGCATCCAGCAGTTCAGGCAGAGCCAAAGCATCCGGCCACTCCGACAAGGCGGCTGAGGCGGCATGCCGGACCGGCGCTTCCCGGTGTTGCAAGGCGTTTCTCAGAACAGGAAGGGTTTTCCCGGGTTCAATATTGGGCAATACCGCCAGTAAATGACGCTTTTGATCATCCGAGGCCTCATCCAATGCACGAATTATGATTTCCGCTCTTTTTTCAGGCGCTTTCAACCGGTTGACGATGCCGGTAATCGCCTCTTGAATGGCACGGATTTCGGCCTCGATGACCCCGCCCCTTTTGTTCTCATCACGAACGACTGTATTCCCGGAGAGCGTTTCATTTTGTTCTTCTGAAAAATCTGATTCTACATTGCGTTCGGCAGGCAGGTGGCTGATCAGAAATGGTATATCCTCTGAATCGCCCAGCTGATGTAGATATCGGTAGACTTCCAGACGAACAAGTTCGCTTTCACTATCGGCCTGCCGGACGACCAGATCCCGCTGCTCAGAAGCTCTGCGTTCTGTAAGTATGCGAATCATGGTCGGTTTTGCGGTTGTACCGGCGTTTGGAATCGCCCTGACTACCGCGGCTGTCAAGTCAAGCGTCGGAATTTGAAGCAGTGCCGCTTCAAGTGCTTCGCGCTCCCTTTCATCTTCGGCTCGTTTCAGTGCTTCAACAAGGTCCGGAAGATGGTCACTTCCGGATAGTCGGACAAGCGCCTGGCAGGCAGCTATCCTCGCATCTTTTGAAGAGTTTTGCAAAAACGTTACCACAGCGGATGCTGCAGAAGGATCCCCCCGCTCTCCCAGAGCCGTTATTATGTCCGGGATCCGTAGTTCGGCAGCATTATTCAATGTGGATACAAGCTTGTCTGTAACAACCTGTCCTTCCAGTCTATTGATCAAGACCATAGCCGGTACAGCCAATTGAGAACCGGCCGTCCCGGCCAGATCAAGCAATTCATCCAGAATTTGGTCTCCTTCGTTCATGAAAAGGGTGAAGAGTGCGCTGCTTTTTATATGGGCGGGGTGATTGCCTGACAAAACTTCTCGGCTGATATCCGAGCTCATTTGAGTGTGACCATTTTGTGCCAGT
>SLKA01000141.1 GCA_007134845.1 Balneolales bacterium | reverse complement strand
GCTCGGTGATCTGTCCGGCCGAATAATCCCAGTACAGCCGCCAGTTCCGCCGGCGGTCCAGCTCGGTGCCCCGGCCCCCCGGTACATCATAAAATACCCATTCCCGGTTGCGTGTCCACCATCCGCGCAGCATGGTCACCGGACCCAGGTGCCCGTTATGAATCCTGTCCAGGGCCTGCAGGTAGACCGGACTGAACAGACGCTGGTGACCGACCAGCATCACCTTGCCCGATTCGGTATAGGCATCGTACATGGCACGGGTATCATCCAGGGTGCGCGCCATCGCCTTCTCTACAAACACATGAATGCCCATGTTCAGGGCATCGATGGTCATCTGCGCATGCTCATGCAGCGGGGTGGCAATGACCACCGCATCCATCGGAACCTTATCCAGCATTTCACGGTAATCCAGGAACCCTTCGGCCTTGCCGTCGGTAAGCCGCTCGGCCCGCTCCTTGTGCTCCGGCCAGTTGTCACAGACCGCAACGATATCCACATTCATGCGATCCTGAAAATCCTGGACATTCAGCATCAGCGTGCGCCCGCGCGAACCCACGCCGATGAAACCGACCCGCACACGGTCCGACGGTCCGCTGCCGGCGCCCGAGGGGTTGTTGAATATTCCAAACCAGGGCATCTGCGATGCCAGGACCGTGGTCCCGGCAAGGCTGGATACCAGCTCCAAAAAGCCCTTCCTGTTCATGTATGACATAATAGTAATTTGTTATTGGTTGTTATTTTAATTTAATGGTTTATCAGAGGTTGAAACTTCCATTTTTGCACCCCATACATTTTTGACTGCTTCACCTGTGCTGTAATCTACTTTCAGAACACAGATTCCGGGAAACTGGTCCACCAAATTTTGTATCCTTTCCTCCGACATGACCAGTGAGGCCGTCGACAAGACCTCGGCTAGCAACGCTGTATTTGAAAAGACAGATGCGGTGATCAGCTCTTCAACAGGCACTCCCGTAACAGGATCAATAACGTGCCTGTGATTGATAAGTTTTCCCTCATCGTCGATAAAAAAATTGCTCGATGTAGATACCGATCCGTAACGCATTTGAAAAGTGTGAACCGCTTCATCCGGGTGCAGATAGTTTTTTATCCCTACTTTCCAGTGATCTCCTGCCGGATGATTCCCAAGAGTCAACACCGAACTTTCACCCATGGTCAAAAAACCTGACTCAACACCGAATCGCTGAAGCATTTCATTGACCTTTTCCAGTGCATATCCTTTGCCAAAACCGCCAAGATCAATCTCTATGGAATCATTGCTGAAAGCAACCGTTCTGTACCTTTCATTCAGTCGAACCTTACCCGTTCCGATCCGGGAAAGAATTTCACTGGCCACCTTACTGTTTCCATAGGGATTGTCTTTCCAGAACTGCAAAACCGGCCTGAGTGTAATGTCGAAACATCCATCGGTTTTTCCATGATAATAGACACATGATTTGAGTATCCGGAAGATCTCCTGGCTAACTTCTAATGGTTTTTCCGCCGCTGTTGCATTGATACGGGAGATATCACTGTTATCCAGAAAGCGACTCAGTTTCCCCTCAATCCGGGCAATTTCACTGCGGATGTGACGAAAAATGACATCCGCATCATCTTCTTCCAGTCCGGGAAGTACGATATTGCATCGCGTTCCCATCGCATGAAAACCGGTATGTGGTACGTTCGTCACTGTTTACTTACCTATAGGTGATGTAAATGGGAATAACTTATCCGGAGAAATCGCCGTCTTTTTTTCGGATGACATATACGCCGCCTGGACAAATGCGAGGGAGTTCAGGCTTTCCTCGCCTGAAACCGGGGGTTGTGCTCCCGAATCCAGATGCTGGAAAATCTGGCGATATTGTTCAGCATGATGGCTGTTGGTGAAACCGGCGAGCGGACTGGATGAGCCACTTGATGCCGACTTTTTATCAGCCTCGCTTTTTGCATCTGAATCTGATGTATCTTCATCACTCAGAATGGTAAAATTATCGCCGTCCAGAATTGCCGTGCCAGATGTACCATGGATCTCAATGATCCGGTTCTGAGACGGCACGATTGAAGTTGATGCTTCCAGCACTCCCAGGGCGCCGCTTCTGAACTTCATAGATGCCACTATGTTGTCTTCGCCTTCAATGCCGTCATGGGTCAGGGTATCTTTATATGCCTGAACCGAGGCAACGGGACCTGCAAGCCAAAGCATCAGATCCACGGTATGAATTCCCTGGTTTATCAACGCCCCACCGCCATCAAGCTTGAAACTGCCGCGCCATGGCGCACTTTTATAGTAATCCTGGTCACGAAACCACTTGATGGATGCCCGCACCATCACCGATTGCCCGATTTTTCCATCATCTATTGCCTGCTTCATCCTTCGGACATCATCAATAAATCTGCTCTGATAAATGACTGCCAGCTCAACACCCCTGGACTTACAGTGCTCCACAAGCTGCTTTCCACGCTCCACCGTAATCTCAAGAGGTTTTTCAATAATCAGATGCTTGCCGGCATCGGCCGCCTGTATGCCGTAATCAAGATGTGTTCCATTCGGAGTGCACAGGACCACCATATCCAGCTCATCACTGTTCAGGAATTCCTTGTAATCGGAGTGTCCTGAAATCCCGAATTCCTTGCAAAACGAATCTCTTTTTTCCTTCGATCGGCTGCATGCCGATACCAGCTCCGCCCTGTTGTTTCGGCGTATGGCTTCGGCGTGGACTCTTGAGATGGTCCCGCACCCTACGATTCCCAAATTATATTTTCCGGACGTTTTTCCCATAGGTGTAATATCGGAATTTTCTATTGCAATAGTAACCGGTTACTACTTTTCATCTTCACCGGCCGTATCTGACTACCAGGTATGACTATGGCATGATATTGGGTGGAAATGCATAATTATCGTAGCGTTGCTGAATCATGGTTCGATCCGGGGCTGCTCCCTGCTTCACCCAATATCGATAATTCATCACCAGTGATTCACTGCGGGAAAGCTCTTGCGTGAAGAATTCCCCAAATCGACCGTAAAGCCGTTCTGACATTTCGGCCCCATCGGGATTTGAAGGATGACTCAGATACGATACGGTATAGGTTTGCCTATCAATTTCAAAAAACATGGCATTCCAGGGAAAGTCTAGAATATTTTCATCTTCCAGTTCCTTATCCTGCGGAATATCACTCCAGGCATCGGGTCGAATAAAGCGGGTTGCCTCTTTGTTGTCGGCCACCTCCTGAGCGGCACGGAATTGAAGGCCGGCATGATGACGATCACCACCAAGCAAAACGTTATCTCTGAGCGCGGTCAGTTCCGAGCGAACGTCAATGAGCAGATGACCGTCAGGCTGGAGAAATGTCCTCACTTCCCGGACTTCATCAACAAACGGATCACCGTCATGATCTTTCCAGTCGATGGCAACCACATGGCCGCCCAGCACCGGACCCTCGATCGTGCGTAGCACCCGGTTGTGCTCGCTTCGCTCACCGTCCCGTGCGTGCCAGATGTCGATACGTTCCTCACTTCCATCAACATAGGCATAGAATCCCAGATAAATGCCCCGATGGTGCGGGTATAAGCCTCCCGGGCCTTTCGTGATCAGACGAACACCATTTGGGCTGAATACATGATGAAACGGCTTTTTCGTCATTTCAACATTTTCAGGATCATAAACAGGATACTCATATTGTAATACAGGCCTTTCGCCCAGAAAAAGCCGATCCGATTGTGGTCCGATATTTCGCCAGGAAAAGGAAGACTGTCCACAATTTGCATTTCGATCATGTTCATAGCGTACTGATTCACCCGCCGGTTGGGTGGCGAGCCACCAGATACGTGAATTCTGATCATCCAGCTGCTCAATTTGTGCCGGCTGCAAACCATATTTAGAAGAAAGACAAATCACTCCTTCCGCATACGCTTCAGCAGATACATCCACATAAACCGGTTCGAATGCAAGTTCCCGGTCCGGACTCTCAATAACCCATGAGTCAGAGACGTTTGCACCACACGTACTGACGGTTATTATCAAAATCAGACCTGTAATTAAATTCTTCAAAATCACATGATTTAAGGTTGGTATTACTCCCGAAGATCTTCTCACAGGAGTTTAATTTTCAATAAAGATTTGTTTATCAGCGAACCTATTTAATAATTGACACACTTGGCGGATATGCAAAATCTCGCCACAACCGATCAATCAGATCCTCATCCGGCTGCCCATCATTCGTGACGATCCGGTATTTAGTGACATAGGGAACTCCCGGCAAAATAGCCATATCTCCAAGTTGCGTCGGGGCGAAATTAAAGAATGGTTCACTTGGGTGGATACGCATGGGCTGCGGAAAACGATAATTGGAGGGATGTCCAAGAATGGCAAACCCCGCAAGTTGGTCATCCGAGTATCCTCCCATGTGCGCCCATCGTGCACGGGTGGCATGTCCGTCCCGACCGAGTCCGTCCGAGGTCAGAAAAAAGCACTTTTCCGGATCGTCCCAGTCCTTGTGACCGCGAAAACCGATACCTCCGTAGCGGTTTTCAGGTAATATCAACGGACGATCTGTGTTGACGGTCTGAGTCACCGTTAAATCAAAGACATGAACGTTTTCATGTGTCGAAGCTGCATGCACCTGCACTTCCCACAATTCATTCAGGGCCACAATCGGTTCTTCAGCTGAGAGATCGATAAACCGATGTCTTGAAACAAATCCACCCGCAACCGGTCCATCCCAAAAATGCAGCAGCGAATCTACATCAACTCTTCCTGTATTCTGATGAAGATTCCAGAAATCCGGTGTACGATTTTCGAATACCGTATTTGTCCAGGCTGACCAGATTCCTGCATGATGAGGATGCTGATCCGGATTCAGATGATTGGTCAGCACCACACCTGAGGGAGAATACAATGGATGAATATATCCGCCGCGGCGGTAGCGTTCATCAAGTTCTGCCGGCGGATCATTTTCACCATAGTAATAGCTGAGCACATCACCGGATCCCGTTGAAAATGTCAGGATGGACGGATCTTTTTTGGATATGACTCCGGATTTTACTGACAAGCTCCCCAAATCCGGCAGGGAATGTGAAGTCCCGTAAGTTGCCACAGGTTCCAATTTTAATTCGTACAGCGCCTTTGCTCCGGCTACCAGTTCATCCAATACAAACCAGCCTTTGTTATCATGGTCAATCTGCAGTACTGTTTCAGCACCATTCTCGTTGCGCAGGTTATAAACGCCCGGTACGAGATCTAATGGCAAATCAAACCTGACAATGGCTTCCTTACGGTCATAAGCACCGGCATTAACATGAATCCTTATAGAACCAGTGTTACTGCCATCAGCATTGGAACTGGATTCTCCAATTGTCTCCGATGATTCCTCCATTGAGTCAGAGCTGGCCTGAAGAGTAGTCACACTTGCTACCAGAGTGAAAAGAAGGATTCCGAATAATAACTTGTAGATTTGATTCGCCATTTATGTATTCAATTTTGATAACGAACAAACAGGTGCAAATGAATGTGGCCTGTTTGTCCGTGAACTGTTATTTCATCTGTTTAAATCAATTTCGATTAATATGGTCAGAATGAATTCACATGACAGATTTTAATCATACTCCTGTGTGTCAGCCGGAGGCTGTCATGTTCATTTCATGTAATCTAGATCGTGGGTTCCCATCCGCGCTCATAGCGACGGTTCCACATGCTCATCGCCTCGGGGTCGCCGATGATGCGTCCGGACTTCGGATCGATGTTCAGCGAACGGCCTACATATTGCGATATGTTGCCCAGATGCAGCGCCAGTACCGACTTCTGACCTTCGTCGATCGGTGAGTTCAGCTTCTCCCCCTGGCGAATGGCCATGGCAAAATTGTGGATGTGCAAATCGGTCATGCCTCCTCCGCCCACCGTATCCAGCGGATCCACTTCCTGGTCGTCATCCATCACACGCTTGAGTTCATTGTTGTCCAGGTCATACAGAATATACCCGCTCCGGTCAATCTTGATTGTTCCTTTGGTGCCGTGAATAGTTGTTCCCCGTCCGCGGTTATATAATTGGTACCCGTTGGCGCTTCGGCCTTCCCAGTTGAATGCCTTGCCTTCGGCAAACTCGAAATTCACATTCTGCACATCATAGAACTCCCAGTCATCGTCGTAGTGAAAGCGTCCGCCTGAGGAACTCACCCGGTTGGGTAGATCCACACCCAGCGCCCAGCGTGCTATGTCATATTCATGCGTACCGTTGTTCAGCGCCTCGCCGGTTCCCCACTTCCAGAACCAGTGCCAGTTGTAGTGGATGATGTTGTCGCGGTAGGGCGTGCGCGGGGCCGGACCCTGCCACAGCTCATAATCCAGCCAGTCCGGTACCGGGGCGATCTTGCCGTGGCCGATCCCGTCGCGGGCATTGGCATAAAAGGCCTTGGCATAGTACGGCTCGCCGATCATGCCATCGGCTATGTCCTTCATGGCCTGGATGGACTCGCGTGAGGAGCGCTGCTGGTTGCCCATCTGCACCACCTTGCCATAGCGCTGTTGCGCCCGTACGATCAGTTCGGCCTCGGCCGGATTGTGGCTGGCCGGCTTCTCAACATACACATGCTTGCCAGCCTGCAGGGCCATAATCGTTGCCGGGGTATGCCAGTGGTCCGGGGCTCCGATCACCAGCGCGTCGATATCCGGATCCTCCAGGGCTTTCCGGAAATCTGTGCCCGTCTCCGGTTTGCGGCCCTGGCGCTCTGAAAGATCCTCAGCCAACTCGGCCAGAGGGCGGTTGTCCACATCAAACACCGACTTTACATGTGTACCTTTTACATCAGCAAATGAGCGCGCCAGAACTCGAGCGCGACTTCTGCCACCCATGATCGCTACGGTGACCTGATCGTTGGGGCTTCCAGCCCCGTGGGACAGACTGTAGGGACCGGCCAGTCCTATTGCCGCTCCCGCCAGTGCTGTTTTTTTGATAAAGTCTCGTCGGTTAACATCTGCTTTTTTCATATTTTTTCTCCGTTTACTTTCAAATAGCATTCACCCGATCTGAGGACTCAGATCATTGCATTATCAGTTGTCATAATTTCAATCAAATTCCGATTATACTCTGGTAACATCACCTTAATCACAATCCGGTTCCAAGTATAAATTCCAGCCCAATTCTGCCGCCTTCGGAAACAACCTGCAAAAAAAAGCGGCTCTGTCAGTGTATCTGACCACTATTGCGCATCGCCAAGGGCCATCTCACGGGCATGGGTGGTGATATAATACTTGGTGATCATATTCGGCACTTCCCAATCCGGCAGCCTGCCATCATCCAGATACTCAAAAAACGACTCTGCCACCATTCCGAAATGCGCTTCATGGCCATAGTGATACTCATCGGGGATCTGAAGCTTCCAGCCGTATTCAGATCTCTCATATCCAGCCCCGGGATACTGCTGGTGCATCCGCTCCAGTGCATCGGCCAGAGCCGGCTCCATATCCTGCATTGTCATGCCATCGGCCGGCTCAACATACACTGTAGCACGAAAATCCTGTTCCTCACCCTGACGCACAACAAGGTTGGCACGGGTGCCCCGAATCATTGTGAAATGGCTGTCATCACCGCCTGGTGGCGCCTGGTAGTCCCACTGCACCTCAACGCGCACATGGTGCCCGTTAAGCAGGTAGTCAATCTGACCATTACAGTACAACGGAAGAGCGCCCTCTTCAACCAGCTGGGCTGACAAGTAATCCGGAAATTCAGGCTCACCGGTGATTCGTTCGAACTGCCCGCGGGTTACCATAGTCGGCCAGCGTCTGGCCTCCAGCAAGGTTACATCGTCATCATGACGCACAATCTGCTCCGGAAAAGCCACCCACATCGATAGATCCACCAGATGCACCGTCACATCCACTATACCTTCGCCCTGCTGGCGTACATCAAAATACCATGGCGGACGACGCAGCGGGGAGCCCGCCACATATTTGAACAGATGGTGGATGCTCTGCTTGTAAATTGCCGGAGCATCCGGGGTGCCTTCATCCAGCTCGCCGAACAGCTCACCCTCCTGCATCAAGGTCCGAAGCACACGCGATGTCAACTCCCGCCGTTCGGTCATAATGTCATAGAGTAAGACATCGTTTTGCTCAGCCTGATCAAAGGCATCTGCAAGCAGCTGCCAGCCACGGGTATCAATGGCCATCGGCTTATCGGATAGCACATTGATTCCGTTACTAACCGCATGGTGGATATAACTGGTCTTCAGGCGGTTGTTTCCAGCTGTTACCATTACGTTGCCCGGACGTTCCTCGAGCATCCGCTCAAGATAATCCGGTCCTGTGTAGATTTCCGACTGCCAGTTCGTGGGATTGTCCCCACGGGTATTAAATCCTTCAATTCGCTGCATGTGAAGCTCCAGGTCAGGCCCTTCCGGCGCGTAAATATGCACAGTCTCATCCAGCCGGTCGATGGGGTTTTTCTGGACCAGCGCGGCATGGAAATGACCCGGATTTATCGTCATTAATTTAACTGGTTCGGGTTCCGGGAACTTATTATTCTGATTGTTGCAAGCATTATTTGTTAGTGACATGAGAAATAGAATCAGAAGAAAAGTGATTGAGATGGTGCTTTTTATTACTTTCATTATTCAGGAGATATTTTAATAATTGTCCGGCAATCTGCTGCCGAATATATATTTTAAAATTTTAATACAGCTAGCATGGCATATAAGTGTTTGAATCAACTTTATCGGTAACTAATATAATCGATAAATAATATATATGCATAATTTCACAAATGAAAGGACATCAAGCTGCTGATACTGCGTAGTTGCCGGATTCTTCAACACTGTTAGCACAACGATCTCACAGGCTGCATGTCACTCATTTTTCATCTCCGAGCTTTCCAGAGGAAATTCCCATCCGGTTTTCAATAAACGTGTAGGAACATATTCCAGAAGATTCACAGGCATTATTTCACCCTCAATTTCTTTTATCAATAACTCGGTTGCTATCTGCCCGATTTTCATTCCTGGCTGGTCAACGTAGTAATGTGGATAGGGTACAATGCCTCTGATACCACTGTCACCAAATGCCAGCATTTTGACCTTTTCGATCATGGTTGGATCAATTTCCCTCATTCCGACATACGTTCCCAAACCGACTGGAAATGTCACGGCAAAAAGGGCATCAATATCTACGTTTCGGTTTATAAGCTCCTTGAAGCCTTTATATCCGGAGGCCTCACCGAACCCCCCTTCCACCACCAGTTCCGGATTCAGATCAATATCATGTTCTTTCAGGGCATCCTCATAACCAAGCTTTCTTAGTTTTCCTATGCTTATGTAATCATAGCCTGCAATATGAGCAATTTTATGGCAACCTTGAACAATAAGCTGTCCAACAGCATCTTTTGCTGCCTTTCTGTCATCAACAATCACACTGTTGAAACCAAGATCAGGAATGTATCTATCAAAGAAAACCATTGGAACCTGAATCTCTTTCAGCCATTTATATACATCTGTATTCCGGGTTTGCATTGAAACTGAAACCAATAAACCTTCAACCTGCATTGATACGAGGGCTTCGATATGCTTTCTCTCAAGTTCTTCATTCTCTTCTGAAACCGTCAGCACGATTTCATAGCCCTTTTTATTAGCATAATTCTGAATTCCGCCAACAACATGGGCAAAAAAATTATGTGCGATTTTCGGAACAACTACGCCCAGGGTTCTGCTTTTGGATGATGTTAAAGATCGGGCAATCAGATTTGGCCTATACCCAAGTTCACTGGCTATTTCCTTGACCTTGTTTTTAGTCTGCTCAGAAATATCGGGATGATCACGTAGAGCTTTTGAAACACTTACCTTGGTAATATTTAATCTTTTGGCAATATCATCCAGAATGGGTTTTTTTTTCATAATGCAAGTTTAGCCATCTTTAAGGGGTTTTGATCCAACTTTGTCTTAAGTTAGCCTGTTAATAAAAAAAACCAAACAATACTGGCTTGGTAATTATACGTATCTAGAGAATCACTATCATTCGACATTATATCAAAATAAAGATTTCAGTGACACAAGTTGTTGACATTCTATCACTTCTGTCCAAAACGATTGTTTTAAAAAAAAACAGCCAGTGTGAGACCGGTAACCCGGACTTTTTTATTTTTTAGGATACCTCAAACATCCTAAACCCACACTGGCTATGACAAATG
>SLKA01000086.1 GCA_007134845.1 Balneolales bacterium | reverse complement strand
GTGATTATGAAGTATATCGAAGAGCAAAATGTGGAAGATAAAGACGAAGATTTTCGTATCGAAGACAAGTAGACTTTAGTCTACATCACAAAGCTATCGACTTTAGTCGATAGTAGTTTACCTGTCTGCATTTCGCAGGCTCTCAAAAATCAGGGCATTTACCATCTGCAATGCGACCTGATTTTCCCCGCCATGGGGTATGATGATATCGGCGTAGCGCTTGGTCGGCTCGACAAATTCCAGGTGCATCGGCCGCACATATTTCTCATACTGATCCAGCACCCCTTCAATGGATCGCCCCCTTTCGGTGATATCGCGTCGCAGGCGGCGCAGCAGCCGGACATCGTCGTCCGTATCCACAAACAGTTTGATGTTCATCAGCTTGCGCAGCTCCTTTTCGTAGAAAATGAGAATGCCATCCACCAGTATGATTTTTTTCGGTGTGATGGAGAGCGACTCCTCCTTGCGGACATGATTGGAAAAATCGTAGATCGGGCAATCGATGCTGTAACCGGAAGCCAGCGCCTTGATATGACGTATAAGCAACTCGGATTCCAGGGATGCGGGATGGTCAAAGTTCTGTTGTGCGCGCTCTTCAAATGAAAGGTGTTTCAGATCGCGATAATAGGCATCATGGGCGATAAGGGAAAGATTCTCTTCGCCAATATGATTGCAGATATGTTGAATGACTGTGGTTTTACCCGAGCCGCTTCCCCCCGCGACACCGATGATCAGTGGTTTGTCCATGTTTTTCGCAATGATTTGAAATAAATATTTTCTATTGCTTGTGACTGGCAACCACCCGGGTCACCTGTTTTCACGGTTTCGGTCCCGCTCAAGGCGCTCCTTGTAATCGCGGATGGACCGGAAAATGGCCGAGGCCATGATGTTTTGGCCGTATTCGCTGCTCAAAAACTGTTCTTCCTGAGGATTGGTGATATAGCCCAGTTCCACCAGCAGGGCCGGCATGGAGGCGTGGTACAGTACAATGAATCCTGCCTGTTTGACCCCCCGTGAACGACGCCGTGCCCGTTCGGCGAACTGATGATCCATTTTAGTGGCCAGCATTTCGCTGCTTGCCATGAAGCCTATGTTGGATAATTCATATACCGCAAGCTGCTCCGGCGTCAGCTCTTCTGACCGCTCGTCTTCCTCCTCAAATCGTATGGCGCTGTTTTCCTTTTTCATCACTTCAAACGCCTCCCGGCTTCGGTGCATCCCGAGAAAATAAATTTCGGTGCCGTGAGCGTGACGGTTCCGGTTGGCGTTGGCATGTATGGAGACAAACAGATCAGCTTCAGCCTGGTTGGCAATCTGACCCCGTTCTTGTAGTGGTATAAATGAATCGTCTTTCCGGGTATAGACCACCTCAATTTCGGGGAGATACTGCTCAATATATTCACCGACCTTAAGAGCTACGGCAAGTGCCACATTTTTTTCATGAGTTCCTCGAAATCCGATTGCTCCGGGATCGCGGCCGCCATGTCCGGCATCTATGACAATTCGGTTGAGCTGCAGGTATGCACCGGGCATTTGGGTACGGTCCACGTCGAAAAGATCACGATCGAGCGGCTGTTCAGGCCGGGTCCAGTCGTTTTGTGCCAGGTCAGGTGTGGTATCCGCATCATCAATCAAATCATCCCAGAATATGGGAAAGAGTCCGTCTGTGAGCACTTCAAGATCATAGGGGGAAGCTTCGGTGAGACCAATGAGCAAATCGCGGCCGTTGGCATCCAGGTAGGCATCTGCGATCATATAGATTCCCTCTCCGAGATAAATATCGGCACCTATGCCACTCTCAATATCCTGGTAAAAAAAGCTTTCAAATGCCTTGTTGTTATTGCTTGTGCGCACATTTTCGGAGGAGACACCATTTTTGTAGAGTGCAAGCTGGATGAGCTTGGGATTTGGTTGCCAGATGAAGAAAGAGTCGGGTCGGCTGGTCATGTGAAAGCGTACTACGTAGCCGAGTCCGTCTGACCGCTCGGTGGTAGTTACGCGGTCGAGTGGTTTTGATGCTGTCGCGGCTTGCAGGGGAGACAGGGATCCGGACGCTGCCCACAGTGTCAGAAGTGCAAAAAGCAATAAGGTGATTCGTCCGGAAGGAATGAATCCGGAAGAAATGGTATTGCTCGGATGCGACAACATGGGCATTTGGGGTTTTCGATAAAAATACGGCTATTTTGCTTATGAAGGCAAGGAAATGTGGAGAAAATGATAACAGGCAATGCCCAGGCTGACCGATATGTTGAACGAGTGTTTTTTTCCGAATTGCGGGATTTCAAGGAGTGGATTGCAATGTGCAAGCAGATCCGGCTCAATACCGGTTACTTCATTGCCGAAGAGCAGGCATAGCCGGGTATCAGGCTCCGGGTGGTAGCCGGTCAGCAGCCTGCTTTCGTGAGTCTGTTCCATTCCTGCCAGGGTATAGTTGTGAGCCCGACACCATCGAATGTGATCCTGCGGTTCGGCAGAATGGCTCCAGGGCACGGTCTCATCTGCACCGAGAGCGGTTTTTGTGATCTCGGGACGCGGTGGGGCGGGTGTGTACCCCGACAGAAAGACCGATCGTATTCCGAAGGCATCGGCGGTCCGGAATGCCGATCCCACATTGTGCATGCTGCGTACATTGTGCAACCACAGCACCAGATCAGACATCAGTTGAGGCGGCTTGCGTGTGCGATGCGATTCGTAAATTTCACGAGTGGTTTTTTTCCGGACGACCTGAACCATGGGATTTATGCCGTGCCATTTTTTTTCTGTTGAATTAATGCTAACTTTATCCAGTTGGAATTATTGCTTTGAACACGTTCCAAAATAGGTGTTTTAACGGCCCGTTGCATATGCTTACTTGCAGTTTGCAATCGGGTCGTTTTTATTAATGGAACTTGCATGATGCGATTTTTTCGTTATTTCGGGATAAATACCATCCCGGACACACAGCCAAAACCAAATATCAACCAAGCAAAACAGCAGATATCGTGAAAGTAAACTACCTTTCCAAGGAAGGATATGACAAGCTCAAAGAGGAACTCCGAGACCTGGTAACACGCGGACGCAGAGAGATAGCCAGCCAGATTGATGAAGCACGCTCCCATGGTGACCTGAGCGAAAATGCCGAATATGACGCCGCCAAGGAAGCCCAGGGCAAAATGGAATCCAGGATATCGGAACTGGAGAATATCATTGCCAATTCCAGGATTCTGGATGGCAAGAATATCGACGACACCAAAGTTTATGTGCTTTCCACCGTCACCATCCTCAACAAAAAGACACAGAAAGAGATGAGGTACACCCTGGTCTCCAAGGATGAAGCCGATTTCAATAAAGGAAAGATTTCATTAGATTCACCTATTGGTAAGGCATTGATGGGCAGGGAAGTTGGTGATGAAGTGAAGGTTAAAGTGCCGGCAGGGACGCTGGAACTAGAGGTGCGAAAAATTGAGCGTCTGTAGTTGCCAACCGTGCGGATCGCGGACCATTCATCATCAGGCTAACTATCATCAAACCTGAAAATAAAACGAAACTTAATACTCTGTCTAAAACATAGATCATGAAAATCGCAGTTATTGGAACGGGATACGTCGGACTGGTAACCGGAACATGTTTCGCCGATTCCGGGAATAGTGTAATATGCGTTGACAATAATCCTGAAAAACTGGAGACTCTCCGGCAGGGACGCATACCCATTTATGAGCCCGGTCTCGAAACTCTTTTCAAGCGGGCGATCCGGGAGAACAGGATTTCGTTTACGGATGATCTGGCCAAGGCTGTTGCCGCATCCGATATCCTATTTCTGTCTCTGCCGACACCCCCCGGTGCCGACGGTCAGGCGGACCTGAGTTCCGTCATCCATGTTGCCGGTCAGATTGGTGACATGATCGAGGATTACAAGGTCATTGTGAACAAAAGTACGGTTCCTGTGGGAACGGCCGACAAGGTGCGCATGACTATTGAAGCCCGCACCAATGTTCCGTTTGATGTCGTTTCCAACCCCGAGTTCCTGCGTGAAGGTGCCGCCGTAAACGATTTTCAGAAACCCGAGCGTGTGGTCATAGGCACATCAAGCGAGAAAGCAGCCGAAATCATGAAAGAGCTCTATGAGCCCTTTGTGCGGAGCGGCAACCCCATCATTATCATGGATGAGCGGAGTTCCGAGATGACCAAATATGCCGCCAACGGTTTTCTTGCCACCAAAATCACATTCATGAACGAAATTGCCAATCTTTGCGAACGACTGGGTGCGAATGTGGATAATGTTCGTCGAGGAATCGGGACAGATTCGCGGATAGGCAAACGGTTCCTTTTCGCCGGAATCGGATTCGGTGGAAGTTGTTTTCCGAAGGATGTGCAGGCCTTGCACTACACCGCAAAAGAGAACGGTTATGACTTCCGGATTCTTGGTGCAGTTCAGGATGTTAATGACACTCAGAAGCTGTCCATTGTTGAAAAAATAAAGACGTTCTACGGTGGAAAGATAAAGGACCGCACATTCGGTGTGTGGGGTCTCACCTTCAAACCGGAGACCGATGATGTTCGTGAAGCTCCTGCAATCTACATCATCCAGGCGCTTATTGCGATGGGGGCCAAAATAAAGGCCTATGACCCGGAAGCACATCACACCTTTCCGGCAGCCGTGGGGCAGGAGATCAGCTCACAAATTGACTACGTGAAAGACCAGACAGCGGCGCTCGAGGACATTGACGCGCTCATTATATGCACCGAGTGGAACGAGTTCCGCCGGCCTGATTTTGAGATTTTCCAGAAGCTGATGAAGGCGCCGGTCATTTTCGATGGTCGCAACCTCTATGATCTGGACCGCATGCAGCAACTTGGTATCACCTATTTCAGTGTCGGACGCCGCGCTGTAAATCTGAATCGCAAGGTTGTCGATGCCTGATCGCGTGCTGATTACCGGCGGAGCCGGTTTTATCGGCTCACACCTTTGCGCCCGCTTTCTGGACGAGGGTTGCGAGGTGATTTGCATCGATAACCTTTCCACCGGCAATCTGGCAAATATCTCCCGTTTCTTCAGTGACCGGAGATTTTCTTTTGTAAAATACAATGTCACCCAGTATCTGCATGTTGATGGCGAGGTGGATCTCATTCTCCATTTTGCCTCACCTGCATCCCCCACTGATTATCTGGAAATGCCCATTCAGACTCTCAAGGTAGGGTCCCTGGGTACGCACAAAGCGCTTGGACTGGCCAAAAGCAAAAAAGCACGCTTTCTGCTCGCTTCCACCAGTGAGATTTATGGCGATCCGCTGGTGCATCCGCAAAAGGAGTCCTACTTCGGCAATGTCAATCCTGTCGGATTGCGAGGTGTCTACGACGAGGCCAAGCGGTTTGCAGAAGCCCTGGTGATGGCCTATCACCGCAATCATGGCATACACACACACATTGCCCGCATTTTCAATACTTACGGTCCGTTCATGCGGATGGATGACGGTCGTGTTTTGCCCAATTTTATCACCCAGGCGCTGCGCGGTGAGCCTCTGACCGTCTATGGTGACGGTACACAAACCCGCTCATTTTGCTATATTGACGACCTTGTGGAAGGCCTGTACCGTTTGTGTCAGTCTGATTATGCGTATCCTGTGAACATTGGAAATCCGGAGGAGATCACCATTATCGACCTTGCCCGTGAGATCATCAGCCGTACGGGCAGCCGAAGTGAAATCGAATTCAGGGAGCTTCCCGCAGGTGATCCCCTGGTACGGCGCCCGGATATCACAGTAGCGACGAACCTCCTGAACTGGATACCTGCCGTGGGCAGGCAAATGGGCCTGAACCGCACACTGGAGTATTTTGAGCAGCATATTGATGATGTGACCAACAATTGAAACCGCACTAAACGAATATGCAGCGCCCGTATCCACATCACCAGAATCTGCAATAACCGAATTCGCAGCGCCATGCATATCCTTGGAATTTCCTGCTACTACCACGATGCCGCCGTTGCGCTTGTAACCGACGGCAAACTGGTGGCAGCCGTTCAGGAGGAACGGTTCACACGCATCAAGCACGACCAAAACTATCCGGTCAATGCCATTGCATGGTGCCTGCAGCACGCCGGACTTTCAGTTGAAGACCTCGATGCTGTTGCCTTCTACGACAAGCCGTTTCTCAAATTTGAACGCATTCTCGAGACGTATCTGGCCTATGCACCGGCCGGGATCCGAAGTGCGTGGAAAGCCCTTCCGGTATGGATCAAGCAAAAGTTGTGGATCTCGGAGCACATACGCACCGAGCTGGGGTATAATGGCGAACTTTTCTATCCGGAGCATCATGAGTCCCATGCCGCATCGGCGTTTTTTCCCTCGCCGTTTGCAGATGCGGCCATAGTGACCATGGATGGAGTGGGGGAGTGGGCCACCAGTTCGGTTGGTTTTGGTCAGGATAACCGTATCCGTCTGCAACAGGAATTGCATTTCCCGCATTCGCTGGGACTGCTGTACTCCGCTTTTACCTATTTCACAGGATTCCGGGTGAATTCCGGCGAGTACAAGGTGATGGGATTGGCGCCTTACGGCAAGCCGGTGTATCGTGCCCGTATCCTGGATGAGTTGGTCGACCTGCGCGAGGACGGCTCATTCCGGTTGAATATGTGCTATTTCGGGTATGGATCGGGGCTCACAATGACAAACCGCCATTTTGCACGTTTGTTCGGCGGACCACCACGAAAGCCCGAATCGCCGCTCACCCGGCGTGAAATGGATCTGGCCGCATCCATCCAGTCGGTAACCGAGGAGGTCATGCTTCGAATGGCGCGTCACGCCCGCAAAACTACCGGCAGCCGGAATCTTTGTCTTGCCGGAGGTGTCGCACTTAACTGCGTTGGTAATGGAAAGATTCAGCGCGATGGCATCTTCGACCGTATCTGGATACAGCCTGCCGCCGGTGATGCAGGCGGTGCTGTGGGAGCGGCATTGATGACCTGGCACCATTATTTCGACAATCCGAGAGTTCCGGCCGAACCGGATGGCATGATGGGTGCGCTGCTCGGCCCCGAGTTCGGCACCGATAACATCAGAACTTTTTTGAAAGAAAAGACCAGCTACAATGTTTCTCCCCTCTCCGAAGAACAGATGCTTCAGCGCACAGCGGAACTACTTGCAGGAGGGAAGGTCGTCGGATGGTTTCAGGGGCGCATGGAATTCGGTCCGCGTGCGCTGGGCGGCCGCTCGATTCTGGGCGACCCCCGATCCGAAAAGATGCAGAAAACACTGAACCTGAAGATCAAGTATCGTGAAAGTTTCCGGCCTTTCGCTCCCAGTGTAACCCTGGAGAAGGTTCAGGATTATTTCGAGCTGAATGAGCCGAGTCCATACATGCTTCTGGTCGCTGATGTGGCTCACAGGCTGCGCAAGCCCGTGGATGCTGCGGTGGAGGGGCTTGACAAGCTCTATCAGATCCGCTCGGAGCTGCCGGCCATTACGCACGTAGATGGATCGGCGCGCATTCAGACGGTAGACCGCGCGAGGAATCCGCGTTACCATGCCTTGATTACCGCATTTGAAGAACGCACCGGGTGCCCCGTCCTCATCAATACAAGTTTCAATGTGCGGGGTGAGCCGATCGTCTGTTCACCGGAGGATGCCTGGCGCTGCTTCATGCACACTGATATGGATGTGCTGGTAATGGACCGGTTTGTGATTGAAAAGCATCCGGAGGACCGCCTGGCCGATCCAACTGAAACCATTGCATCCCTGCAGCCCGATTAGCAACGTTACGACTGATTTGGTACCCGGCCGAATTTCAATAGACCAGCCATGCTGATACCCCTTATCAACGAGATTAAAATCAACCGCCGCATACTCAGGCAGTTTGCCTGGATCATGGCTGCAATGCTTGGCCTGGCGGTGCCGTTTGTCATTATCTGGTTCAATGAATGGGAGGTGGTCCGTGCGGCATGGATCGTCAGCGTTATCGGAGTGGTTTTTCTGTTTGCCGGGATCCTGACACCCATGTTGCTGAGGCCGGTGTACATTTTCTGGATGCTGCTTGCCCTTGCTCTTGGTACCGTGGTTACCCGTGTCATCATAACCATTGTCTTCTATCTGATGATTACTCCGACCGGATGGATAAGACGGACATTCGCGACCAGGGATCCGCTGGGGCTCAGGCCGGATCCCCGCCTGAAAACATACTGGATCACTAAGAAAGAGGCCTCACCGGATCAGATTAAAAAGCAGTACTGAACCACCTATTCCGTCACCTGAAACCGGATATGATCCAGTGTCTCGCCATGTCTGTTCTTCAAAACGACCCGCCACTGGCCTGGCTGAATACTGACCGAGGAGTAGGTCCGCCAGTGGGATGAAACCCCGATTTTAGTGCTCATCTCAAAATAGAGCTCCTCCTCAAAATACCATTCAAAAAAGATGTTCTGCATCATTTCGCTGTTGTGAATTCGGGCAAAGCACCAGGCGCGTGCATCGTCCTTGCTGTAGGATTGCACGATTTCGACCGGTTCACGCTCTACAACATCACTGGCCAGTACAAAATCCAGCACATAGAGTGTGTCACGTTCCATTTCTTCGTCAGCACCCCCATTATTCGTGACATTGAGCACAAAATAGGATAGATTGTCGTGAGTTCCGGCATAGCTGCTTTCGGGTAAAGTCCCGGATGTGGCGGCTGCCATCATCATCACCAGCATCAGCATTTTGGTGATAGTGCCTGATCCCGATTTGTGCCAGAAAGGAAGCATCTTTAGTGCCAAACCGCGGTTGCACGAAGCATGACCACTCCCGGTCGTCAGATTGAAGCAAAAAGCGCTTGTTACTTTTTTTCGTTTAGGTAAATCCATGAGTGATATGCCTTAAGGTAAGTTGGTTGATATTCATCCTAATTCGTTTAAACCATGAGCATACAAACTGCAGATGGATTTCATTACAAGATGTGAAAAATTTCATTAAATGACCCGAACAGGTTCGCCTTCTTTATCTGATTCATGATATCTTGTCCGTTGACGGTATTTTGCCCGAGTGGCAGGCTCCCCTGCTTTAAACATGTCCTTTTTTTAAAACTTTTTTTATGATACCATCTTCAGTTCACTATTGCATTCACAGGCAGCAACCGGCCAACCCGTCCGTGCGCCGGCATTATTCGCTGAGAAAGTTGATGATGGCACAATCCATTGTAGTGGCAAGATCAGTGGCAAAATCTATGACGAAGCTTGCCATGCCGGCCATGGTGCTTTCAGTAATTATTTTGGTTTTGCTACCGCTCGACAAGGCAAATGCCCAGATCATCAGAACTGACAGCTACGAGGTCGGCATTGTCCCCGATCTCTGGTTTAATTCAGTGGATGGAATCAGTGTTGGAATCCAGTTCCGTGGTGAGGATCCGCGCACATTCCTGGACGGACCGCATCGTATCACAGCCGGTATCTGGCTCGGAACCCGCATGCCTGCTCATCCCGTTTCCTATGCCTTCTCTTGGGCCCACCCGATAACCGCTATCAGCAACGCCAACAGCGAGGGGGGCGTCCGGGTGTTAAGCAGCATGCGGACGGGGCTTCACCTCCATGAGTTGGGTTTGCAAAAACGATGGCAGCCCGGTTTCGATGAGTATGTATCCAATGATCTGCTTTTTATGATGGGTTTCTACAAACGTTTCGACGGGGATTATCTGCTTTATGACGCACTTTGGCAGGATGATGCAGTGGCCTACCTTCGATCATCATTCCGCAAGCGGAACCGGAACACCCTGGGGCGATGGACACTGGCTCTGTCGGCCATGAGCGGAATGCCCGTTTCCGCCGAAGCTCCTTTTGTCGCATTTTCCGGGCAGGAGACAGTGCGTCCTGAGGAGCTGGGGCAAGATGGGCTGTTCGGACGGATTCAGCTTGAATTTATGCAGCGTATGGACATGCCGGCCGGTTTTTATGTTCGTTCCAGGCTTTTTGGCGGCATCTCTTCCAAGGCGGTTCCCCCGGAGCATCGCTATATCTCATCGGATGCGGCTGCATTTGATTGGCACGGATCTGCATTAACCCGGGCACGGGGAACCGTTCCAACCGGCTGGATGCGGTCGGGCTGGGTGCAGGTGCCCGGCGGACCCGGACTCAGGGGATACACATTCCGCACCACCGACTTGTTGGAGGACGGACTTCCCGCTTGGTCGCAGCAAGCTCTTTCAGCAAATATAGACCTCTATTTTCCCAATCCGGT
>SLKA01000055.1 GCA_007134845.1 Balneolales bacterium | reverse complement strand
CACCGGTCCGGGCTGCTTTGGGATCTATTCATGGCCGCCCCGGAAGTGCAGGATGGCCTGCAGAAGCTCGGGTTTGAAAGTCCGCATTTTTCCGGCGGGGAGTGATTATTTCAGGAAAATCTTGCAGAGGCTATGGGCAGTCTCTTTGAGTCACTGGATGGCGTCGAATCCGTCAGTATTTGTTCCGCAGAAAGTCAGAATTTACTCCATTGTCATGTTGGAAGGATCACAGGTCAATGCTACAGGTGTCAATATTACAGGTCAATACTTGTATCCCTTCATCTCTTCCTCGGTGAACGTCACGCCCAGTCCAAGGACCATCCTGTTCACGAAATTGAAATAGGCGATGACCTGTACGGCATCCAGAATGGCGCGGTCCTCCAGGCCGGCCTGCTGCAGACCCCGGATATCATCCGAATAATCACTAGTTTTATTCCGGGTCAGTTTTTCAGCCAAATCGCACAAAAGCCGTTCCTGCTCAGGCAATTCAAGTTCTAAGCGGTTGAATGAGAGTTGCCGGCATCGCCCGGGATCTTTCCAGTAAGCGAGAAGCGCTTGCTCATGATGATTGACACAATATGCACAACGATTTGCTGCCGATGTCACAACCCCTATCATTTCCCGCTGATACCGCTTCAGGGGAGAATTGCCGAACATGATCACCATATACAACTCCATATGGGCAACCAGGGACTCGGGATTCAGACTGTGGATTTTATGGACCTCGGCAATTTTACCGCGGGTTTTTTTCAGGTTCTCATAGATTTCCCTGAGCTGTCCCCCGGCCGCTTCAGGGGAGATGGTTTTTATATAGGCCATTGCTACCTGTTTGGTGATCAACAAAATGAATTTTGCAACGCTCTATGATACAGGTATTGTAGAAATTATCGCAAATGCCATTGTAAATGAGCAGAAAGACCGGAGCAGGACTATTCTGAAATCTAAAGCAGGGTACTATTGTCAGAGATGGTATGTGCCCGGGCCATCACCAGACCCTGTTCCACCCAGAGTTGCACCTGCACACCCCGGATGGAAATGGAGCGAGGTGTATCATTTTTAGCCAAATCGGGCAGATGTCCAAAGCGTGCCGGATCGTAGGCAGCCTGGTAGTGGGACATGGGTGTTCCACCGGGTGAGTCGTAGATAATGTGTGCGGCAATCATTCCCTGCATTGTGCAGTACCGGGCTCCCTTCAGGCGATATGTTTGATGGTCGATCAGTTGTGATTCGGCCGGAATGAAATCCAGACGGTCAAAGGATCTGCGGATCTCTTCAATAGTTGCAGCTTCAAGGTTCAGCTGCTGGATTTTGATATGGTTTGTAGCCACTTCCTCCGCAATACGATGAGGGATATCGGTTTTTTCATCAGATTGCAGAAAAAAATGAACGATAAAAACCACCGAAAGCAGTACCAGCAGGGAAGCCGCCGCCGCCCATACATACGGAGGGCGATTGTCCAGGCTTCGCTGGCTGCCGGCTGGAAGTGATTGTGCTTCCCTCAGTTTATTTGACAAGGATGCGAACTGACGGTCATCCAACTTCTGGCTTTCCAGAAAACGTTTGACCTGTATTCGCAAAGGAGCTTTTTCACTCATGGTAATCACCATCACTGGTTTTAAAGGGTTGTTGCAACGCGGCGGCGCAGCCGGTGCAGTCTCGAAAGTATGGTGCCCCGGGGCTCATCAAGGAACCGGCCGATCTCGGAGGCGGAAAGACCTTCCACAGCCCACAGATAGACCGCTTCCCGCTCGGCTGGATTCAAACTTTCCCAGACTTTTTCGAGTGTGAGCCGGTCGATGATAGTGTTTTCCAGGTCATCTTCGGGGTCGGACAGATAATCCAGTCCGTCGGTTGTATCAAATGGCAGATGGTGCTGCCGACGTTGTTGGTCGATAAAACTGTTTCGGGCGATACGCATGATGTAGGCCACGGTATTCTCCACCAGACCAGGGCGGGAACGGATGTATTTTTCCAGGGAATTGTGGAGCAAATCCTCGGCATCTTCGCGCTGTCCGGTAAGGGCGAAGCAGTACCGGAACAAGCGATCCAGTGTTTCGCGATCCAAAGTGTCGCGATCCGGTGTTTCACCATCTATTGTCATAAAGAGAAAACCCAATCGGGTAGCAATTGGTATGCCTGGGCTTCCAGAATTTTATCAACTCCGGTAAAAACCAGGATTCCCAACAGCAGCAGCATCGCTCCGAGAATCTTTTTTCCCCAGGCGGCATTTTTCATTATGCCCGGCCGGAATTTATGGAGCAGTCCGGTCAGCATATATCCGGCAATCAACAGGGTGGCGGCTGTTCCGATGCCAAAAGAGAACATGATCAGAAAGGCCATCCCCATTTCCTGGCCCATTGAGGCCAGGGCTATCGCTGCTCCCAAAGTAGGTCCGACACAAGGCAGCCAGACCAGTCCCAGTAAGGCCCCTACACCGAACTGGCCGGCAGGTCTGGTGCTGAGACTGTCAGCGAAGTTGAATCGGGATGTGAGCCGCGAAAGATGCATGGTGACCCGATCTGCCCACTGTTGAATTAGCAGAAACAGGGAAATCACTATCATCAGAGTGGCGGCCACGTAGCGATAGGCATCCGGATTCAGGCCTGCGTTTAGCAGAAGATACGTCACCACGGTACCCGCCAGGCCAAATGCCGTTGCAAGACCCAGCGCTAAAAATAGCGGACCGCTGCGCCCTGTGGTGGCCGAGGATGACATAACCACCGGCACCAGCGGCCAGACACAAGGTGACATTACTCCAACGACTCCGGCAAGAAATGCAAGAGGGAGGGAAGCAATTTCAAGAGACATAATTTACAATGGTTTATAAGGTTTTGGTGCCGGATCACTCTGCTGCAGCCAAGGCCCTTTTCAGTTCTTTTTCGATAACCTTCGGATCGGTCTCGGCTACACTGAACCAATACTGCTCTTCACCCTGGAATATCAGCAGAGTGGATTGACGCGGAGCCCGGAAATGGCGCACCCATTCCTTGTCCTTGTCGAAATCGACCACGAGTACGTGAAACGTTTCTTCCGGATGCTTTTCCCGGAACTGCTCAAGAGCCTTTTGCTGCCGGGCGCAGGTAGGACACCAGTCGGCATAGACGTCAATCAGTACCACGGCACCGGCTTCCTGCAGTTCCTCAAACCGCTCCGGGGTAAAGCGTTCTTTATCCAGTTCTGCAAATGCACATGAGAATGAAAAAATGAGAAGGAGGCTTGATAGGATCAGGGTGGATATTGGTTTTTTCATGTTGTTGTGTTGTTGTGTTGTTATGTCGTTTGATCGTTGTGAGGTGTAACTCCGGTTTAAAGTTTTTACTTTCCGGATTGAAGTCTTTACTTACCGGGAAGACGAACGGGAATGAGTTTTGATTGCATGCCCGGAACTGACATTGCGGAATCCTTTTTATGATGTGATTGCTTAACCAGGAATTATGGAACGTGCCATGCTCAAAACGTATAAAAACCGCAACATCAACGCTTCCTTTGCCATCGCAAACGGTTTCCCGTCGGAATTGCTCTCCAACGTCAGCTACTTTGTTTTTTTATGGAATGATGGAGAACAGCCTGTGATCATCCGGATTGACGATCGGGAAATTACCCTGGAGCCGGACCATATCACCTGCACGACCTACCTTCATAAAGTGCAAATTTACAACTCCGGACCTCATCTGAAGACACTCTTTTTCAACCGGGAGTTTTACTGTGTGCATACCTACGACAGTGAGGTTTCCTGCAACGGCCTGCTGTTCTTCGGTTCCGATACCGCTCCGGTCATGAAGCTTGATCCGGATGAGACGAGGCGCTTGAGAACACTCTATTCCGTACTGGAGGAGGAGTTCGCCATTGCTGATGCCAATCAGGAAGAGATGCTGCGCATCTTGCTGAAAAGGTTCATCATCAGATGTACACGACTGGCCAAAAAGCAGATTCTGAAACGCGCTGACGAACAATCGGATATCGACCTGGTACGCAGTTTCAATGTGCTGGTTGAAGAGCATTTCAGGACCAGGAAAACGATCGGGGAATATGCCGAACTGATGTATAAATCACCCAAGACCATCACCAATGTATTCAGCAAGTATTCAAAAGATTCACCGCTTCAGGTGATCCACAAGCGGGTGATCATGGAGGCCAAGCGCATTCTGCTCTATACAGACAAGCCGGCCAAGGAGATAGGATATGATCTGGGTTACTCCGATCCGGCTCAGTTCAGCAAGCTCTTCAGAAAATATGCCGGAATGACCACCACCGATTTCCGGAATACCAGGTCGCAAGTCCCTTTCGGGCAGAATTGACAATCGGACGTGTTGTACTGCCATTTTGGTGACCCGTAAAAAAGGCGATGTTGGGTACAGTTACAAACTAAACCAATAACGCCTCAAAACGGAGGAACCAATGAGACCATTTGAAGTACCCACACGCGACGATGTAACCGAACAGAACCAGCAGGTTTTTGACGACTTGAAATCGAAGGTTGGATTTGTCCCGAACATCTATGCAACCTATGCCTATTCCCGGCATGCGCTCGCTCGCTACCTTTCCTTTGCCAATGGCAAAACATCACTGAAAAGCAAGGAGAAGGAAGTGATCAATCTGGTCACCAGCGAAGTGAACGGTTGCACCTATTGCCAGGCTGTGCACACCCAGATTGGAAAAATGAACGGCTTTTCGGATGAGCAGATTTTGGAGCTCCGTCAGGGTAAAGCACCATTCGACAAAAAGCTGGATGCCCTTGTCAAGCTTGCCGGTGAAATTGCCGAAAAGCGTGGGAAAGTCTCCGAAAGTGTGCTGGAGGACTTTTTCGACGCCGGCTACACCAGGGAGAACCTTGTCGATGTGGTCGTTAATGTAGGTGAAAAAGCAACGACCAATTTCCTGCATAACGTCACGCAGATCCCGATCGATTTCCCGGAAGCACCTGAACTGGCAGTAAGATAAAAAAGTCCGGGCCCATCTTTCTGGATACAGCGATTACAAAGAAATTCTGAGAACATGTTCAGAAAGATGGCCCGGTTTAAAAATTAAATATGGAGGTACAGATATGCATAGAATCAATTGGATAAACGCAATAGCAGCCGGCGTGGCCGGTACCATACTTTTCGATATCGTCGGCCTCGTTACCGGAGCCGGGTGGTGGGATATCCCGGCCCTGCTTGGTGAAAAAACGGGTCTGGGCATCGTCTATGGGGTATTCGGGCACTTTGGAAACGGTGCGTTACTGGCCGTGCTCTATGCCGGAATTGCCCCGTCACTCTGGGGTCCGGCATGGATTCGGCCGTTCCTGTTCATTACGGTGCAGACCATCGTGCTGGTATGGCTTTTCATGTTTCCGCTGGTGGGAGCCGGAGTGGCCGGCTTGAATGTCGGAATTGATATGGCCATCGGCTCGCTCGTGCGCCACTGGATCTATGTGATCCCGTTCATCTTCCTGATCAATAAGGATATCTTTCCAAAAGAAGGGAAGTGATAGTTACATGAGGTGATAATTACAAATTATGGCACCTTCGGAAGACCGGGGGTGCTTTTTTTTGCCGCAGAAATGCCGGCGGAATGGAGGTGAATCATGTATGGAGGCGGCCTGGGCACGGCTGGACCCGGGCCGGACCCCGGTAATATGGAAGCACAATTGAAATCAGATTGCCTTATTTTTTGTTGATAAAGGACATAGCCATAAACACAGCTGACCATGTCCCGCGAAAATTCAGACAAATCCGGCAAGCAGCACATTCGCTTGCGTTTTTACGAAGAGTTGAATAATTTTCTTCCGCCGCACCAAAGGAAGATGGAATTCGTCCGCACACTTCCCGAACCCACCACAACAAAGGATCTGATCGAAGGGTGCCGTGTGCCGCATACCGAAGTGGATCTGATTCTTGTAAATGGTGAGTCGGTAACGTTTGACTGGATGGTGGCTGACGGTGACCGGGTAAGCGTCTATCCGGTGTTTGAATCGCTGGATATATCGCCGGCAACACGGCTTCAGGAGCGTCCGCTGCGCAATCCCCGCTTTCTCGCCGATGTGAATCTGGGCAAACTGGCGCGTTTTCTGCGCATGGCCGGATTTGACACAGCTTACCGCAACGATGCTCATGATGATGAGCTGATTGAGCAGATGCTTCGGGAGGACCGTGCCCTGCTCACACGGGACCGGCGCCTGCTTATGCGCCGGGTGGTTCAAAAGGGATATCTGGTTCGTGCCGATCGTGCCGCCGATCAGCTGGATGAGGTATTGCGCCGCTTTGATTTGAAATCCATTGTCCGGCCGTTTACACGGTGCATGCACTGCAATGCCCGTCTGGAGCAGGTTGACAAGGCCAAGATAGAAAATCGGCTGAAACCGCTTACGAAACGCTACTACCAGGATTTTTCAAAGTGCACAGGGTGCGGACGCATATACTGGAAAGGCTCTCACAGGGAGCGGCTGGATCCGAAAATCAGTGAGATTCTGTCAGTTTCCGGACCTTTGCCGGATCGGTAAGCATGGATTTCAGGGCAGATCAGTGCCTCACAACACCAAATGGCTGGGTGTAGGTTCTTCCGCCATCGCTCAGGATGACCGCACGGACAAACGTTGCGGATGCCGGAACCCGGGCAACATCAATTTCGGTACCGCTGTGTATCGTACTGCTTTCGTTGGCTTCAGGATCGTGTGTAATCCACTTTATTTCGTTATGATTTCCCGAAAGGGTGAGTTTCAATCGGCCTCTATCTGATTCGATGTTGCGGATCTGTACATCCGGACGATCACCTCGCTCCACGGGCACAAAGAGATAAAGATGACCCTCAACCATGGCATTGCGAACATGTTCAATGGAGAGCTCCGGGAGTAAAAATACGTTGCGATTTCGCCCGAAATGGTTTGTCCCATGGGTGTCATCGTTGGCAAATCCCCATACGGGACGGTCTGGCATGAGTTTGTGAAGTATCTGATCCCATTTTGCCCGATCCATCGGATAGCGATCCACCTGGTTGTAAATCTCCTGACCAAGAACATGCGGATAGGTTTGATAAAAATTCACGTACCAGTCCGCATCGCGGTCATATCTGCCCGGGTGAAAAAAGACAGCGAGTCCGTCGCGGTTACCGATTTCCCCGACAGAGACGTGCTCGTCGGAACGGGCACCGGCATAGTCGCTCATATAGCTTCCGATATGGTGGCCGGCAGATAATTCGCTGCCCTCCACCGACAGCATGCCAAGCTCTTCGGGGTCCCGGTTCTGCCACTCTTCATTGGCACGTGCGGCAAAAGTGGTATCATAGCGTGGGTTGATTTTGTCCCGGATTTCAAAATAAATGTCATTCAGATTGGTCCATGGATAGAGTGATTTAGGCCGTACGCCATGATGATGGGTATCGTGGTCGGTCAGCGCCAGAATATGATAGTCCAGTTCATGGTATTTGTCGATGGCCTGATGCGGGTCGTATGAGCCGTCGGAATAGGTGGTATGGGTATGGAGATTGGCATCGTAATGACTGACGGTTTGCCAGTCAATGTGCTCATAGGGATTGAGGAATTGGCCCTTTTCGGATGGCATCATTACTACCACCAGCAGTGCCAGGATCAGGAATGCGACTGCCGTGATAATGATTTTTAATGATCGTTTCATGAGTTGCCGGATGATGGTTGCCTTGGTGAAATGAAAATAAAACGAGGTGCTTTGTAACAGGGAATTATAATACTAATGGCTGAAGTTACCAAACCGGCACATGTCAAGGCCCTTGGATTGCAATTAATAAGATCCTGTAAAATAAAGAACTTAAAATTGATTTACCAAAACGCTCTGCTTCCATTTGATGTTACACGGTTATCTGGCACAGTTGATGCATAGTTGATGCTGTGTCTTCTGTATACCCAACATTTTAACAGGAAAAAGTTATGTCTGATAAAAAAATCATCGTCGTATTCGGTACCACCGGTGCGCAGGGTGGCGGACTCGCGCATGCCATTTTGAATGACAAAGGCAGTGAATTTGCAGTGAGAGCGGTAACCAGGGATAAAAATTCCGACAAGGCAAAGGCGCTTGCCAAATTGGGAGCCGAAGTTGTTGAAGCTGATATTGACCATGAGGAAAGTGTAAAAAAGGCGGTCAGCGGGGCATATGGAGCCTATTTCGTGACCTTCTTCTGGGATCACTTTTCCCCTGAAAAGGAGTATGAACAAGCCCGGTATATGGCTGAAGCGGCGAAGAGTGCCGGTTTAAAGCATGTCATCTGGTCAACTCTGGAGGATACCCGAAAGTGGGTGCCTCTTGATGATGACAGCATGCCGACGCTTAATGATAAATACAAAGTCCCGCATTTTGACGGTAAAGGCATGTCAGACCATCATTTTACGGATGCCGGAGTTCCGGTGACGTTCATGTATGCCTCTTTTTACTGGGAAAACATGATCTATTTTGGCATGGGTCCGAAGCGGGGTGAGGACGGCAAGCTGGCCATCACATTTCCCATGGGCGACAAAAAGATGGCTGGAATTGCGGCGGAAGATATCGGGAAGTGCGCCTATGGCATTTTCAGGAAAGGACCGTCACTTGCCGGTAAAACTATTGGTATTGCCGGAGATCAGCTTACATGTGCCGCGATGGCCGAACAGTTGTCAAAAGCCCTGGGCGAGCCCGTGAGCTATAATGAAATCACTCCGGAACAGTTCCGCAGTTTTGGATTTCCAGGAGCTGAGGATCTTGGAAATATGTTCCAGTTTTATCGCGACTTTGATGCCCACTGCAACAAAATTCGCGATGTCGGGTATGCAAGAGAGCTGAATCCCGAGTTGCAGAATTTCGAGCAATGGCTTAAAGAAAATGCGAAAAAGCTGCCGCTTGAGTAATTGTGCGAGGATAGCGGTACATCTTGCATCCGAATATGCGATCACTTGCGTCCGTGCCAGGTATGCATGTGCCCGGCATGGGTTTTTAGGTATGATCCCGGCTGGAAGTGGGTGTCGTAGTACTCCGTGTCGATATGGTGCGCCTGGGCAAAGCCCGTGAGCACCAGAGTGGAGAAGGTGCCCGGAAAGCATCCGTTCTTGTCGTAAATGTATTGTGCAATTTCACCCATGCACTCGATGAATTCTCCGGAGTACGGGGTGACGCTTTCTTTTACTTTTCGGCTGTTTTTCCACGGACCGGGAGTGTCCGGATCATAGGTACCTCCCGGACCGAATTTCCGTTCGACAAAAGCCTGTACGGCCGCTCTCATGTCATCGTAATAAGGCGGACATAACGCTTCATACACACCGTCCAACCCGACCGGGTTGGGGAAGGTCCATCGCTCGTCGCGTACGAAGCGGAATCCGAGTCCCCGGATGCCGTTCTCAGCAAAGGCGCCAAGGATGCTGTACCTGTTAAGACCGTTGAAATAAAGTCCGCCAAGGCCCATGGCTTGCTGGGTCAGGACAATATTATGACCCATGAACGCAAGCTCGGCACAGTTCGCTTCATAGGCGCTCTGTTCCAGCATCGATAGCGGAAATTTCTTCTCATTTTGGAGCAGCCCGGATCGCATGAAGGGATCCAGGTTTCCTGCCGGACGCTTTTCCTGATCGTCCATGAGCACGTATCCGTTGGCAATGAACAGGGCAATGAGACCGATGACCTGCTCGCTGGCATCGCCCACCGGCATGAAGAGCGTGGACCCCGGTGCATTGGCCATCCAGAAGTTGGGATCAAGCATGTGTCCGGGCGCCGCCGGAAGATCAAGCCGGCTGGTACCAAGCCGGGTCGTACATTCCCGGCATACGGTCAGTATGCGCTCGGTGTCATCTCCGATTTCCTGCAGTTCCAGGATGCGCGAAGGTTGAACATCACGCGTATTTGTCACATAGGTACCGTCATCATCGGTGTAAAACAGAATCGGTGTGCCGATTCCTGCAGCGGTGGGCGCGGTGCGTCCGGTGTGTCTGACGGTGAATTGTCCGTGTTCGTGCGGCTGGTTCGGTCCGAACGGTACTCCGTAATTCCATCCGGTAACACCGGTGCCCGCTGCTATGAGCAATGCCTGCTCAAGCTCGGACAGAGGCACCGGCGCCGAGCGGGAAGAGAATTTCAGAGGTCCGGATGGAATTTCCATCCCCAGGCCGAACCGCCGGGAACGCCGGCCCATCATGGCCCGGAACAGTGGAAATTCCAATGTATCTTTGACGGCATTACTGAGGGTATTTGATTGCTTTGTCATGAGTGTCTCCGGATTCCTGTGGTCATTTCCTGTGGTCATT
>SLKA01000030.1 GCA_007134845.1 Balneolales bacterium | reverse complement strand
CATCCAGTTCCTCAAAGAAACCGGATATCTCATTGTGTACGGTGATCATGTAGAAAGGATGCAGCCCGATCCGGAACAGATAGTTTTCCAGGGAGAGCCGGTAGCCGATGGTGGATGTCAGAGCTATGCCAAAGAAGCGGTTGCCCAATTCGATGTCGTTGTAACCAACGTCGTACGGTCCGCCCCAGAAGTCGAATGAAAACAGGGTGACCCCGAGACCAAGCTCCAGCTTACGGATGCCGCTGAAAAACGAGTAACTGGCGGAGACGGGGAACGTGTGCAGCTTTATGCTCACATCTTCCCCGGTTTCCTCATAGGTGATTTCGTCGACATAAGTCAGTCGGGACGCGCCGACCCTCAGATGGATCCTGCCTCGAAGGGTGTGCTCATAGTTGACACCAAACAGGTTCAGCGTATTGCCGAACATCTCCACGAAGACGGCATTTCGCTGCACCGGGGGAGAAACCGGCGGATCATCGGCAAGCTGTGCGTTGGGGGTCAGGGCAAAAAGGCTGGCAGGCAGCACGATCAGAACCATAAGGAGCGGAACCACCGCTGACGGTCGATTTGCCCGCAAGAGATGCATCATAACTTCTTCATCCGATGTCGTGTCCCCGTCGCGCTGCTTTCCGCAATTTGGCATCATGTCAGCAGCCCGGGGGTCACGCAGTCTTGCATTTTTTTACATTGTTATAGAATAACCAGGTTGGTGCAACAAAATCAAATCAAATCGAATCTAATCATGTACTTCACTAATGATTGAAAATTGTATCAGTTCTTTTTCGACCGTTTGAAAGTTCCCCTGCAAACATGGCTTCGGTTGTCAAACTTGTCGCACTGCGGATAGCGGTTGCCAGGAAGGAATCTTTTTACACACGGTGGACTCCGTGCTGGTGTATTACAACACGCTAAAAAGCTTGTGTGACACTCCTTTCAGGGTGTCCGGGGAAGCCGGTATTCACCTGAAAAACAACATTCTATTTGCTACAACCGACTATGTGATGGATCTGGAATTTCACGGATCAGTGACGTCGGATTACAATGGTTATTACACAAATCGGGATGGGGTTGCGAGAATAGGAAAACTGGTGAGTTGAACAGTCCATGAGTCAAGCCATGGATGAGATCATGAGCTGCAAAAAAAAGGACTACGGTCTGTAGCAACTGCTGTTCAGAAGAGTACTCCGATCGATGCGGATATGGCTCCGTGCCGGATATCACCGCTGAAAGCAGGATCTGTTCCAATATCCAGCAGACTGACGATATAGCGGATATCAAAGGTAAACTTTGAAAGCCGGCCATATTCAATGCCGGCACCAATGATCAGGCTGACGTCCGTGTCATTAAACTGATCCTCCACCCTGCCAGAGAACGGTTCGTTGAAGTCAACACCGAAGAGATCACCACTCAGATCGCCGGAAAACCTGGTGGTTGCATGATAACCGACCGAAAAGCCGGTGAAGGCATGATAAGTATACCCCGGCGGATGGTATTGAGGCGGCTCGGGTTTCGGCAGCCAGGTGCCAAACCTGAAAAGCACCGGAACCTCGATATACTTCATCATCAATCCACCGCTGATCTGCATCTCCCGATTTCTGATTTCAACATCTTCGTTAAAACGCACACCACGTGTGGTATAGAGCAGCTCCGTTTGAATAGAGAATCTCTGTGTTACATAGTACCGTACAAATCCTCCGCCTGAAAACCGCGACGAAAATTTCGGATCCAGCGTTACCCTGATCTCCTCTTCGGCGGTTGCGACATAGTTCCCATAGAAGTGTGAGAAGTTCTTGCTGATTTTCAAGCCGTAATTAACACCCTGTCCGAAGGCGGTCAACCCGAATAGCAGCATCGGAAGTAGAAGTGATAATGTTTTCAATGGTTTACTCATTACTAACAACTTGTCAAATACAATTTGAATTTACGGGATGAAAAATAATACAAGAAATATGTGTATCAAGAAATATTTGTGATTTCTGTTCGTCGGGCCAGCGGTTTGCCTTCGGCTTCCTTCAGATTCCACCTTGCGGTGGACACCCTTGCCGTTCGGCTAATGCCTCCCCCTGCCGGGTGTATAGGAGACTTTCACTCCCAAGTGAATGCGCCCTGCCGGGCGCACCAAAAAACAAGAGGGAAGATAACCGATATCTTCCCTCTTGTAAACATACTCAAATGTGAATGACCTTCTCTCAGCAAAGATCAGTTGTCTTTCGTATCACCATGAATAAGGATATAAAGCGGCGGAATCGGAGGATTAACATCAAAAGCTTCTTCCCCCGGAGGATCCGGCACTTCATAAATACCCAGATCTGCAAGTGAATGTGTGTACGTCAGATCAAAGTCGTAACTGCCATCCGCCGTTTCATTAAATGTGAGTTGACCTGGGGCAAGAGTTGATGGCAGTTCATCATTCAGGTAGTAGTCAAGCTTGGTCAAACCATAATCATATTCATCTGTACTGACGATATTGATATTTAAATCACCATCAGCGTGCCAGATGAAGACGTCAGCCACTTGCAGGCAGTGGGCAAGTTCGCTTGGCTCCGGATTATCCAACGTTCCAAAACCACAACCAGCGTAGAGACCGGCCGCCATTTTATTATCGGGACCAAACTCGGCTCCTGCTACACCATCTTCATCGACTTCATAGAACCAGTAGTAGGTTAACCAACCCCATTGACCTATACCACCAATCTCATGCAACCTGAATGAATTGGAATTGATTGTGTGCGGTCCTGCCCATGACCATGCCGTTCCCTCTACAATGACCGTCTGTGTGGCACTGCCTTCGCTCACGTACTTGGACATATCCGCAAATATGGCATGGGTAGTGAGCGGTGTATGCTTGAAGTTATCCCCGTTCTCGAGCACATCTTCAAGGGCAAGATCAAATGCCGTTCTGTTCAGTTGATCAAAAATACGGTTCCTTTCAATGTCAAACTCCTTGAATTCGATCAGGGTCCAAATTATCGCTTGTACTTCCTTATAGGTCATCCCGTCGATCTCATTATAAAAACGGGATCGGTTGTTGAGGAGATAATTCAGCTTGTTCCAGTTTTTATCATTTCTGGTTGAGTAGAGAGTGATATCCTCATAAGCTTTACCCCTTGTATCAATCGGGGCACTCCAGTGCGCACACCAGCCCAGGTAACTGCCATCCAAAATTGAGGCATCGGGGCCGATATTGGATAAATTGACATTGAAATAGCCCCTGTCGTTATTTCTGTCAACTTTAACGGTGACATTCTCTGCTCCGGGTATCACAGTAAAGTTCGGCACTTTATCAGTTGCATCTTCAAATGTTCCTACATTCGAATCCTGGATGTCACATTGTGTGATAACAAATGCAACAAGCAGCATCGGAAGTAGTAACTTGATTGCTTTCAAATGTTTCATGGTCGATCCCTCGATATTGATTTTTTCATGATGTATATAGTCCAAATGTGTGTCAGCCCGAGGCTGTCATGTTCATTTCACATGACTATATTGTATGATAGTAAATCTGTATTGTATCTGAATTGCATAATAGCAAATCTGTGAGCAAGGTATTGTTAGATTTTATTAATGTTCCGACTCATAACAACATTTTGTGATCCCGCTATTTTACATGAGTTTCAAACAACCGGCATGCCATACAAACAAGATTAATTCGTTACTTCTACAATAACCGTCTGTGTACTTTTGCCATCGGTCTTATGTATTGACATATCTGCCAGCACAGCGCGTATGGTCGTATCCGTTTGCTCGAAAGTGTCAGCGTTTTCACGCACGTCACTCAGCATGGCATGGTAAGCTTCCTTGTTGACATCCTCCAGAATACCATCTCTTTCGACGTCAAATTCATTGAAATCAATCAATGCCCAGACTACGGATTGCATCTCCTTGTAGCCGGCCCCCTCAATCGTCATGGAGTAGTGCTCCCTGTTGTTCAGAAAGTAATTCATCTTTTTCCAGTTCTTGTCGTCCCGGGATGAATAGAGTGTGATACCTTCATAATCCCGATCCATATCAATCGGGGCATTCCAGTTTGCACACCAGCCGTAATACTTTCCGTTTGCAATGCCTGCTCTGGACTCGATTTGCGACAGGTTAATATCGAAATAACTGACATCGTTATTTCTTTTCACCCTAACGGTTACGTTATCGGCACCATCAATCGGGTTCAGGTAGGGAACCACATCACTCCTGTCCCCAAAGGACAACTTGGAGCTGTTATTAACATCACAACTTGCGGTGAATACCATGGCCAGGGCCAGAACCAGTGAAAAATTTCTGCAGTAATTTGTTTTTTTCATCTCTACAACTTTTTTAACATGTTCGTGTTCATAATTTGCCGAACAAGATACTCCTGACACGCTGAAGCACTTGATAACAATTGATATCAGTTTTCTGAATTATACTGTACATCGCATGCGCATTTTGACTTCCGGTATTGCGAGTATATGCTTTAACTATTTCCATACTAATAAATTATTAGTATTAATGCCGTTAAACTTTCTTAATGTTGTTGCGGCTTGCTCCTGATAATTCATTCCTTCAAAATCCATGTTATATTGCTTTTACTGGCTCTGGAATCAGCCAGATTCGATTTTTCCAGCGAAATAAATTCACCCGGAAATGGATCACAACCTTCCGAACCGCACTGATGACCCGGTTACTTTTCTTCAGTGGGCATTGCCCCGCCTCGGATATCGATGGCCGGGTTTTCGCAAGCCGCGCAGGCAGATCCTCAGGCGCATCAAAAACCGGATGGGTGCGCTCGGATTATCCGGTTTCGCGGATTACGCAACTTATCTGGAGCAAAATCCATCCGAATGGCAGACGTTGGATGCGCTTTGTGATGTGACCATCAGCCGCTTTTTTCGGGACCGGAAGCTTTGGGATTTTTTGAGGGAAGAGGTGTTTCGGAAATGGGTGGATGATAAAGCCGGCGCAGCCGATGAAAACAGCAGGATGCGAATGGAGCGCCGGATATGGTCGGCCGGCAGCTGCAATGGCGAGGAAGCCTACAGTGCAGCAATTACTTTGGCCGAACTCGGATTGATCAACATCAAGGGTAACTCTGCCACACGGATTCAACTCCATAAGCCGATTCTGGCCTCAGATCGCAATGACATGGTACTACAGCGCGCCCGTGCCGGGATTTATGAAGCCGGCGCATTGAAAGAACTAAAGCCGGCGGAACGGGAACGGTGGTTTGTCAAGGTGGATAATGCCCCGAACGGTTGGGGCGACGTGAATATCACTGACACTTCACACGGCAATTCCACTTACAATCAGGACGATCCTGTCCTGTATCGCATCCGTTCGGAACTCCGGGATCTGGTTCATTTTGAGCAGCGAGATATAAGAAAGTCGCTTCCTGACGGACCATTTGATCTTATTTTCTGCAGGAACCTGGCTTTTACGTACTTCACCAAAGACAGGCAGCAGGAGTTTCTGGATGAGCTTGTTTCCCGCTTGGCCGCCGATGGCTTTCTGGTCGCCGGAGCCAATGAAACAATTCCGGATACCGGGCGGTTCGAGCCTGTCTCAAAGACGCACCCCGTCTATCGGAAAAGATCTGAAACTGCATCTGAACAACCCGCATCCCGGCAATCCAAACCTCGAAAGAACAGGGACCTTACGCTTTTTCTGGCCGGCGATGTGATGACCGGACGAGGCGTTGACCAGCGCCTGCCGCGCTCTGTGGACCCTGTCCTTTATGAACCATATGTCAAAAGCGCAGAGCAATACGTGAGGCTGGCCGAGCGCCGATCCGGACCGATACCCCATCCCCTCACATTCGAGCAGCTTTGGGGCGATGCACTCACAGAGCTGAAAGAAATCGACCCAGATGTCAACCTCATCAACCTGGAGACGGCGGCCACCACATGGCATGAACCCTGGCCGGAAAAAGGAATTCATTATCGCATGCATCCTGACAACACCGCATTGCTTGACACCGCCGGCATCGATGTCTGCATACTGGCCAATAATCATGCCATGGACTGGGGACGGCCGGGACTGGAGGAGACTATTCGTTCTATTCGATCCCTTCGATCCTCCAAAACCCTTCGGCCCTCTCAAACCAATCGCTCCGACCAGAAGCACAAGGTGTCTGTTTCCGGAGCCGGCCCGGATGCAAAATCTGCCGCGCTTCCTGTGATCAGGGAGACCCAAAGCGGCCGCTTGCTGATATTCTCGTATGCTTCGACCTGCTCCGGCGCTCCCCTTTCCTGGAAAGCAGCTGAAGGCACACCGGGAATCAACGTGCTGAACGGTCCGGGCACGGCGAGCATCAGCAAAGTCATCCGCGATGTCCGCTCTCATCGAAAACCGGGTGACCGGGTGGTGATATCCATTCACTGGGGTGGCAACTGGGGATATGACATCCCATCCGAGCAGCGCACATTTGCCCACAGCCTCGTGGATGCCGGTACCGCCGACATCATATATGGCCATTCCTCCCATCATCCCAAACGGATCGAGATCTATGAAGGCCGGCTCATCTTGTACGGTTGCGGGGATCTGATCAACGACTATGAAGGCATCGGCGGATACGAAGACTATCTTGACGATCTCTCGCTGATGTATTTTCCCCGGATTGATGCAGCGGGCGCCCTGGTTTCCCTTGAAATAGCACCCATGAAAATTCATCGCTTCTCGTTATGTTACCCCTCTGAGGATGAAGTAGCGAAACTGGTAGAAATTTTAAATAATGATCAGCATTTACATACATGGATTCAACTCGGGGTACGATCCGAATGGGTACAAAATCGCAGCGCTGAAAAAGATCGGAAAGGTCACCGGTGTCACTTACGATTCATTCATGAAACATGATGAGGTGTTTCCGGTCATGGAAAAGCAGTTGTGTGAAATTCTGAGGACGCACGGAACGGGTAAAAGAATTGGGGAAAACACCGGCACCGGAAGCGGGATCGGATTCGACACTGATACAGGTGATAGCCGCGCCGGCACCGGGGATGTTGTGGTCAGTAATGCCGTACTTGTTGGCACATCGCTTGGCGGCTTCTGGGCAGCACGCTTCGGAAACCATTTCGGGATCCCCGCCGTGCTGATCAACCCCACCATCCACCCACACCGGAGCCTGCAACGCTATGTGGGACACAAACTGCTCAATTTCGTCACGCGCACAAGAAACATCCTGCGGGATGAGGTGCCTGCGTCGTACGGTGACATCGAGCAGTCGGGTGATTTCCTGGTGCTGCTGGACAAAGGCGATGAGGTGCTGGACTATCGCCGGGCCGCAGAGTGGTTCGGATCCGGCGGGGAAAGCATCCAGACCCCGGATGCCGCGCGTCTTGATACAGAGCGCCCGGATTCAGAGCGCGGAAATCCTGATTTCCAGCATCCGCACGAAACCACCGGTCGCACCCACGGCAAACCGGAACATCGATACAAGGTCGTCATCTTTGATGGCGGATCGCACCGTTTTGAGCACATGGATGAGGCGCTGCCCCATATCCGGCAATTTCTTTCCCGGCCTTTCCCTTCACAGCAACACCCATCAGGCCAATCCCCATCAGACCAATCCCCATCAGATCAACACCCACCACGTTAAAATACCCTTCACGTCAAAACACCCGCCACATTAATCCCGCCATCATGATTTCCCTTCTGATGCTGATCACCTTGCTGTCCTTTGTCATGATTCTCGCCGCATGCGCTTCGGATCCCCCACCCACAAGTGACAAAAACCGGCTCTTCGCCATGGATAACCTCGTTGCCTGGTGCATCATCCCGCATGACAACCAGGATAGGACCCCGCTGCAACGGGCCGGCATGCTTCACGAGCTCGGTTTCACCAAAATGGGCTATGACTGGAGGGAGCGGCACCTCCCGGATTTTCCCGATGAGATCCGCACACTACAGAAATTCGATATCGAACTGACGTCCGTCTGGCTGTGGATCGATGACCGGGCGTCGGGCGGCCTGCTGCCGGAGCATAACCGGATTTTCGACGTGCTGGAGGATGCGGGTGTGTCCACAAGTATCTGGATCGGTCTGCATGAAAATGTCTATGCCGGGCTTGAGGACGCGCAGAAAGTGGCAAAAGTGGCGGGTATCGTTGACCGGGTCCATGAAAGGGCCCGTGAGTCCGGCAGTACCGTCGCACTTTACAATCATGGCGGATGGGCCGGTATCCCCGAAAACCAGGTCCGGATCATCCGCGCATCAAAATACGACGACATCGGGATCGTTTTCAATTTCCATCACGGCCACGACCAGACCGACCGCTTCGGGGAAGCCCTGGAAATCATGATGCCATGGCTGGAAACGGTCAACCTTAACGGCATGGAAAAGGACGGGGCGCATATTGTGGATATCGGCAAGGGTGATTACGAAAAGCAAATGATAAAGACCCTGTTGGATTCCGGGTTCTCCGGCACCATCGGGATTATCGGGCATACGGAAGGTGAGGATGTCCGCGATGTGCTGCTGCGAAACCTGGATGGTTTGCAGAATATAGTGGATGAACTGAAATAAGATGAAACACTTCCGGAAATGGATTTTGCGGCTGATGCCGGTCCTCGCCGTCCTCATGGTGGCCGGGCTGATCCTGTCGCGTGTGTACCAGCCGGAGTCCCGCGAAGCCGAACCGGATTTGCGGATTACGGCATTCGACGCATCCGCGCACATCGGCGAACGGGCCGTGGTGTGCGGCATCGTGGAATCGGCCGACTACATTCCCGCCATCCGCGGCGAGCCGACTTTCCTGAACCTGGGCCGCCCCCACCCCGACCAGCCGTTTACCGCCGTGATCTGGGGCGAGGACCGCGGCCGTTGGCCGGCGACGCCCGAAGAGCGCTACCTCACCCGCCGCATCTGCGTCACCGGGACCATCAGCGAGCACCGGGGCACCCCGCAGATCCGCGTCCGGGAGCCGGGCCAGATAAGGGAGAATTGATGCGCGTGGGTCAGTGATAGCGGAACAACGGTCGCGATTCCGCGAAATATTTTGATTCCGGATAACTTTTTTTCCCGGATAAGATTTTGGTTCCGGAAATCCACATTTTTGTATTATTATTTTTCTGATAACAGACGAAGCCCCCAACCAGGTCATCCATCGTGTCCAGAAGATCACCATCACATATTTCACTATCACATATTGCAGTGCCGCAGTACCGACAGGATGGCCGCGACGCCCCATCGGACCGGAACCGCATCCACCAGGAACTGCCGGATGCCAAATTTGTGCCTTCATGCCGCATTTCGAGACCCATCGTTCCCGTCCTGGTGTTGCTTTTCCTGACTGCGGCCGGGGCGTTTCTTCCGGCAATTACCGCATCCGCCCAGATGCGAAACACCCTATTCGGCTGGGAGGAATGGACCAAACTGATGATCCTCGACCAGTCACACAACTTCGGCGGACTCTTCTACGACCGCGGGTTGTTCCGGTATACCACACACGACATGACCAAGGAGCACGACCTGGACCTGGTCACCTACGAGTATACCTCACTCGACCATTACAACTGGCACTATTCGGATGATGACGGTTTTCGCGCCTATACCGGCAGCATGGATCTGGGTAAATTCCTGACCAGTTTCGAGTTGCGCAACCGCCGGGAGCTGACCGACCGTCTGTCCATGAATATCCGCATCCTGCGACGCTATGACATGAGGGCCGACCGCGCCCTGCTCTGGCTCGGGTTTGACTACCGCCTTAAGGATAACCAGACCATCGGCATCCGGCAGACCCTGACCGAACAGAAGTCGGACCTGGATTTCACACTGTTCTACCGCTACGGCTCCCTTGCTTCCGGGATGATACAGCTTGAGGCCAGCGCCCTGGATTTTGGCAATAACGCCATTTACGCCCTGAGCGAAAGCCGCGACCGCGATTTCGAGGAGAGCCGCAAGTACCACCGCTCTCCATTTCTCTTTTCGTTCAAAGCGGCATCGCCCGAGTGGAATGGATTCCGCGGCGAGGCCATGGGCGGCATACTGACCCGGTCCAACGCCCAGGTCGGACTACAGAGCCGGATCGACGACAATACCCGTGACCGTCAGCATGCCCGCTATGCCGGGGCGCTCGTGGAATGGTCCGGCGGCATGGTCACCACCAGCATCAACTGGCAGTACCATTACGCCCGGTTCTGGCGCGAAAATTTCACCGACAATTATGAGGAGCCGATCGATTACGGCAACATGCAGTTTCAGAATCGCATCGGTGGTTTTTTGGGGTTGGAGCGTGGCCGCATCCAATTCCACAACTGGATCTGGTTCGCACGCGTGCGTGACCGTCAATTCGATGAGCACCGGGAGGAGTTCTGGCGTGATTTCCAGACCTACCCGTTCGATTTCCGGGAGAACCGGACCATGATGAAAAACCGCATCCTCTATATGCCCGAATCCCGGGGAATGATCGGCGGACTGGAGTGGAGTGCCGATTACCGTGATTTTTTAGGAGAGCCACTTGTGGCCGACGATGTCGGAACCATCTATGCTTTTGACTACCGGCGCACCTATCCCTTCCAGCTCGACAACAGAAACGAGCGCATCACGCTGCTGTTCGGATACCGGTTCAATGACCGGACCTACCTGATCATGGGCGCATCCTACGATATCGACGGCGACATGTACGGAGGCACCTTCGACAACAGAATCCACAAACGCTCTTACTTCGACGGCGGATTCGGACGTCTGATTATGAAGTGGTGATAAAAATTGAATCCGGGACTTGCAGCATTGAACTGGCGTGAACCCTTGAACTATTGAAGCTGACAAGTTCACTTCCTGCATCTTTTCGGGAATATTTTTGGGAAAAGTATTATCCTGTATCAGACATTTATTTACCATTGCAAAGGAGAGGCCGGGATGAAAGAGATCAATGAAACCGTTGGGTCGGTACTGAGACAGGTCGCCCGCAAATACCCTGATGTTCAAGCCGTCAAGTATACCACCATGCCCTACGAGCGGACTTGGGCCGAGTTCGACGAGGAAACGGACCGGATCGCCAGGGGGCTCCTGTCCCTGGGACTGAAGAAGGGAGACCATCTCGCCATCTGGGCGACCAATGTGCCGGAATGGTTGCTTACACTGTTTGCGACTGCAAAAATCGGCGTCATCCTGGTCACGGTAAACACCAATTACAAAAGTTTTGAGATTGAGTACTTGCTGAAGCAGTCCGATGCCCGGGCGCTGGTATTGATCAGCGAGTTCAAGGACAGCAACTATGCCGATATCATCACCAGATTGTGTCCGGAGATCCGGGAATCGCAGGATGGCAGCATCAAAACGGATCGGTTTCCGTTTCTGGAGCGCATCATCCACGCCGGGGAGAACACCCCGAAGGGAATGCTCGCGTTCGACAGACTCGTGAAACTGGGCGAGCAGATCAGCGACGAGGAGTTCCAGGCCGTGCAGGACCGTCTGGATTGTCATGATATCATCAACATGCAATACACGTCGGGCACCACGGGATTCCCAAAGGGTGTGATGCTTACTCATTTCAACATCCTCAACAATGGCAAGGCGGTGGGCGACTGCATGAAATTCACCCATGAGGACAGGCTGTGCCTCGCAGTACCGCTGTTCCACTGCTTCGGACTGGTGCTGGGTGTGATGGCCTGCCTGACGCATGCCACATCCATGGTGGTGCTGCCCTATTTCCGTCCACAGGATGTGATGGACGCATGCCAGAATGAAAAATGTACGGCACTTCACGGTGTCCCGACCATGTTCATTGCCGTGCTCGAACATCCGGAATTCAAAAATTACCGGTTTTATCTGAGAACCGGGATCATGGCCGGCTCGCCCTGTCCGGTCAAGGTGATGAAGCAGGTGGTCAATGACATGGGTGCGGAGGACATCACCATCGCATACGGACTGACGGAAGCATCACCCGTTTGCACACAAACCACGGTCGACGACAGCATCAGGCACCGGGTCGAAACCGTTGGACGGGTGCTCCCGGGAATTGAGGCCAAAATCGTTGATCCCTCGACGGATAAGGAGCTGGGTCCCAACGAGCCGGGAGAATTTTGCGCCAGAGGTTATAACATCATGAAAGGCTACTACAAGATGCCCGAAGCCACCGAAGAAGCCATTGACAAGGATGGATGGCTGCACACCGGTGATCTGGCGGTGGTTGATGAGGACGGCTACTACAAGATCGTCGGCAGAATCAAGGATATGATCATCCGGGGTGGTGAGAATATCTATCCAAAGGAGATAGAAGAATTTCTCTACACGCATCCGGCCGTTTCCGATGTCCAGGTGATCGGGCTTCCAAGCAAAGAATACGGTGAGGAGATTTGCGCCTTCATTATTTTGCGGGATGGAATGAAGTTGACCGAGGAAGAGGTGCAGGAGTTTGTGAAAGCCAATATGGCCAGGCATAAAAAACCAAAATACGTGCGATTTGTCACCTCCTTCCCGACCACGGCGAGCGGCAAGATCCAGAAATACAAGCTGCGTGAGCAGGGTATTGAGACCTTCAACCTGCACGAAGACGCCGGCATAGAAACGGCATAGAGGCGAAATGAAGGTGGCATGAAAACGGTATGGAATCACACAAAGACGGCATGGCATCAAGTGAGAGAACGACTTGAAAAATACCGATCCCCTGATGAAATCAATCACCGGGTGATCACTGACAAATATGCATGGATGTCTACTTCTTCTGGACGAAGTAGTAGACCATGGCCGTCAGTATGCTGAGGAGCAGGGCAAAAATGGTCCACAGTACCTTTTTTCCGGCAGTCATGCTTTTTTGAACGGCCCATACATCATAAATAACCCATACGGCACAAATGAGTGCAATAATGCCAACGATTGATTCCATAATCCGGTCCTTTGATTTATGATTGGGGATACCCTCAATTGATACCCATGCATGTTACAAAAAAATGTCTGAAAAAAGCTAAAAAAACCGGACGGATATGCACATTGCATTGATATTTGCACGGTGATGCGATCAACTCAGCGATGCAATCAGCACAGCGATGTTCCACAAAAAGAAATGTTGGAAACTGCACCACATGTGCCGGCTGACGCACCGATGCTTGTGTGAATATCGACGGGGTGGAATTCTATCCATAAGTTATTATATTGGATAAACATGTAGAAAGACAAGCAACCTGCGTTTAAAGGACAGTAAACGAGGTCAGGACTGTAGAAAAACATAAACTGTAACTGCACTCGCAAGCCCGGCGAGTTCAGATGATATTTGAAACAAGGAATTATGTCAAAAGACAGCAGATTGCAACCATTGCCAGAAACGTTGTTGAATAATCTCCCAGACGTTGTACGCGAAGAACTTGATGAATACGAGCAGAAAATCCGGGACTATCGTCGCGGCAAGATCGGTGATATCAAGATGCAGAAAATTCGTCTGCAGCTCGGAACCTATGCCCAGCGTCAGCCCGGAGTCCAGATGCAGCGAATCAAAATTCCCTATGGCGATCTGACGCCCGCCAAATTGCGCCGGCTGGCTGACGTCTCGGATAAGTATGCCAACAATTTCATGCACCTGACCACCCGGCAGGATGTTCAGCTCTACTTCATCATGCTGGAGTCGGTGCCCAATATGATGCGCGAGCTGGCCGATGCCGGCATCACTACACGCGAAGCTTGCGGGAACACCATCCGCAATGTCACCGCCACACCGTTTTCCGGCACCTCGCCCGATGATGTGTTTGATGTCTCGCCGTATGCAGACGCATTTGTGAATTTCATGCTTCGCAACCCGATCTGCCAAAACATGGGACGCAAATTCAAGGTCGCTTTTGAGAGCAATGCGATCAAGGATGATGCCGGCCTTCGTATTCACGACCTCGGGTTTCGCGCACAGATCCTGGAAGTGGATGGGAAACCGAAACGCGGTTTTCAGGTATATGTTGGGGGCGGCCTCGGTTCCTCTCCGATGCTGGGACACCTCTGGTCAGACTTTCTTCCCGAAGAGGAGTTGATTCCCTTCTCGGCGGCAGTTGTCCGGATTTTCGATCGATACGGCGAACGCAAAAGCCGGATGAAAGCAAGGATGAAGTTTTTGATCAAAAAACTGGGGGTGGATGAGTTTCGGCGCCTCGTCGAAGAAGAGCGCAAGGCACTCAGGGAAGACCCCTCCTGGAATGATTACCTCGAGGATGCTCATCAACGCATGGATGCACCTGTGACTGACGTGTCGGAAATACCGCCGGCGCCGGATGGCATCGAGAATGACCCCGGGTATCTGCTCTGGAAGGGATCGGCTGTTACAACACAAAAATCCGGGGACCATGCGCTTGTACAGCTCAAAATCCATAATGGTGATATCTCCTCTGACGAGGCACGAAAAATCGCGGATATCTCGGAGATCTACACAGGTGGCAACGTACGCATCACCATCCACCAGAATCTTGTTATGCGCTGGGTGCCGTTGAACATTCTGCCATCGCTGTATATCGCATTGCGTGAATCCGGCCTCGGTGATTCAGGGGCCGAAACCGTGACCGATATCACCGCATGCCCCGGTGCCGATACCTGCCGGCTCGGAATTACCTCGGCCAAGGGACTGGCAACGGCGCTCGAACAGAGTTTCAGCAACGGACTGGGTCAATACGCCGATTTGGCACGCGACCTGAAGATCAAAATCTCAGGCTGTCCCAATGCATGCGCCCAGCATGCAACTGCCAATATTGGTTTTCAGGGTGCGGCTACCTCCAAAGACGGACGACGGGTGCCCTCGGAAATGGTTTTCGTTGGCGGATCGCTCGCCGGTGATGAAACGCGCCTGGCCGAATCCGTCATCAAAGTACCAACGAGAAATGCTCCCAAAGTGGTTGAAAAACTGCTTCAAATCTATGAAAAGGAGCGGAAAAACGGCGAACACTTTGACTTTTTGATGAAGCGCCTCGGGAAACAGTACCTCAACGAACAGTTGCAGGAGTACACTCATGTTCCCTCCTTCGAAGAAGATCCTGGTTTCTACAGAGACTGGGGCCATGAAGAAGAACAATTCGACATCATGACAGGTGTGAAGGGTGAATGTGCCGGTACAACCGTCGAAGAAAAGGTTCCCACATTCGAAGATGCCGAGTCTTCGCTGCAACAGGCCGAAGCTCTCCACATCCACAAGGATTACACGGTGGCGATTCTTGAATCATACAAGGCAATGTCGGATGCTGCACATGTTCCGCTCTATTCCCGGCTGGTTGATCCGTTCACTCATGCCCAGACAATCTGGCAGTTTGAAAATCTGTTCGTGCGAACCGGTGAGGTTAATGACAAGTGGCTGGACATACACGACCGGATGGAAGATGTAATCCTGATGGAAGCGAATGAAGAACTCTCAGCGGAACTCCTGGCGCTGGCTCACGAGTTTTATACCTTGTGCCACAATCTGGAAGCCGATTTGCATCAGCACGCCACCTCCAAATAAGCATGCCGGAGACCCGGAATTGTGGTTGTGCAGCCACCCTTTCGTTATTCTTTAAACCTGGTCGAGGCCGACTGAATGATGTATTGCGAATGGGGGAGGGAAGTCAGTCTTCCACTCTTCGGATCATGGCAACGTAGCTGATGAATGCTGCAAACAGGGCCAATGCCAGTGCTATGATGCTTATATAACCGGGGGCGCCTCCGCTACCCGTGGCCACCACTGTTGTCGGTTCAGACACGCGCACAATTCCCTTCATGTAGGGATGGGGGGTACAGATATATTCGTATTCTCCAATCTCTTCAAAGGTAAAGCTGTACGTCTCACCATGTGACAGAAAAGGAGATGTAAAATTGTCCGGGCCGCTGATAGCTACGGCATTGTGAATTCCGGAAAATTCTCCTTCCATGTACGAGAATACGTCTTCATTCACCCAGGTTACGGTGGTTCCCGGCTTGATATCAATGACTTTCGGGTAAAATGAATTGCCGATAATCTGGACGATCACCTCGTCGGTCTCCTGTCCATATGCTTTCGGCACATCTATTTCCGGCGATCCGGGAGCGGACGAGTTAATGATGCGAACCGATCTTTCACGGAAATCGGCCAGTTCTTCCTCACTGTGAACCGGGCCTTGTTGACTTGTGTAGGATGTGCGCTCCGCTTCATTGTCGGCGATCAGAAGGCCTATGGCACCGCGAGATGCCGATCCGACGGCGTGCGTCAGTATGGTGAAGGCACCCTCGTCGGGCGGGACACGAAATTCGACGGTCCATGAGTCGGAGGGTCCGGCGGTGACCGTCTGTCCGCCTGTCAGGCGGTTTTCCGGATTACCCTGCCAGTAGGCGTAGTCCCATATGATTCCGACAAGGTGAAAAGTGGACAACAGATTGGGACCTACGTTCAGAAAATTGATCCGGACATAATCGCCGGGCCTGGCCATGATGGGCTCTTCCACATAACGGAACAGTTTTCCGTTGAACATGGTATAAAGCGGGTGACCCTGTCCGGTCACGGCATCTTTTCCGGATGCATAAATTTCGTGTTGTGTGATATCAATCTCCACATCGGGTCCTCTTCCCAGCTCCTCCTCCAGTTTGAATTTCTGTTTCGGTTCAACGATCATCATCCCATACTGGCCGAGGATGACGTGCATGGGGATGGCGTGTCCGCCGGGAGCGCAGTGATACATGTACACTCCCGGATGGTTTGCCTGGAACACGACGGTTGCACTGTCGCCTGGGGCGATGGCTCCAAGGTATTTTGAGGTTTGGGTATAGGCGGTGTGGATAGAGGCGCCATGGTCGATATTGCCTTCGTTGACGACCGTGAATTCGACGATATCACCTTCCCTGACCCGGATTGTAGGGCCGGGAATTCCGCCGTCAATGATGAAGCCTTCGTAGATGACCCCGTTTCCCAGATACACTTCGCCTTCTGACAGGGTGATGCTAACCCGTACATCGGGCTCGGTATCCTGTGGGACGAAACTGGTCGGACGGGTTTCCAGGCGATTGTCCCGTTCAATGATCCTGATAAAATCATCCGGCACCGGAGTATTGCCTGCTGATGTTGATGCTGATGCACTGGCATCCATTTGTGCGCGTGCTGACAACCTGGCGAAATCATGCTGAGCCTTGATCGAGGCCAGCAGTTCCTCTGATACCAGTGTGCCTTTTCGCTGAGAATTTAGCTCCATGAAAAAGGCATTATTACACCAGTCGCATGCATGAGAGACACCCATAAATACGAACAGTGTCAGAAATACGGTTAGTGAGACAAATCTTTTCTTAGGTGTTGAGATAGTTCGTACCATGATGTCGATATCGGTTTATTTGGTGGGTAATCCTGCCACTTTTCAGTAAGATCATCGCAAGGATAGATCGCCGCTACGGGTCACTTGCTGGCGCAAGTGTTGCAATCAGTTCAGTTAACCACGTCTATTGTCAAAAAATCCGAGCATTCCCGGGAAGCATCTACAGGCCTAAACAGCAGCTAATAGTAATTATAATAATATTTTCTATTTAGACTGTAAATACTTTTTTTATTGAATTTACCATTCGAAGATTTCGATAATCTGCGATTGATATTTCGTCAATGGTTTTTAACTAATGCATCCAGTGAATGCATGCTTCTGTAGCTAAATATGAAGAAACGCTGGATGACAGGTGTAACAGCTGCGAAGAATGATATTATTCAATTCACAGGTAACTTGGCAACATAGTATGAAAAGCAAGTTCGATGCCATCCAAAAATATCGTTATCGTGAATAAACGGGGAATTAGCCTGATAACCGAGTCATCGGTATCTTTTCCACCAGATAATATTGTTCTTCCGCGGACGGTTTGGCAATCTGCGAATTAGTAGATAGCAAAACTGGATAAAATTAAAGCCCGAAAAAATATTGATTACATTTACTTGAATGATGCCAACTATCATTATGAGCTGATGCTCCGGGCTATCTTGTTTTCCAAGGTCCATGTCATTGCCTGCATGAGAAGCAAAATGGAGTATGTCCTTTAGTAGAATGACAAGGGAAAGAATATTCCTCGAAAAGTGGGCAAAAAAATATGATACCCATACTCCATGTAATATCCCATCAGGTTTCGGCATTACGATCTATAAAAATCTTGTCGGTTGCTTCATTAGTCCGGCAAATATACCTCCCTCTTTCTAATACCAAAGTCCAGACTGATGACTTTCTTCAACATTATTATAAACTATTGCACCCCTTATTGTTATATATTATTTAGCACTTCCGGAGAGTATTGATATTGATAAATGTAATGTATAGATTTCTGGTGCTTACATTGTTATGAGGGAAACGATGGACACCTCTGAAAACGAATCAGGTAGTCGCAAAGATTCCACCCCGGGAACTTCTGTTAAACAAGACAGATGGATTGATATTAGCTTTACCTGGCCACTTTATTTTACCGCTTCGCTTCACCTTTTTGCACCACTGTAATCATCTTTAAGCGTTATCTGTTTCCCTGACTTTTTGTGGCAATCAAGAACCACAGACCGCAGGCTTGTACTGGAATTCTCCTATCACAGACTTTTCAACCGGATCTGAACCTTGGAGGGTCATTACATGATTGGTCAAACGATTTCTCACTATAAGATCCTGGAGAAGCTCGGTGAAGGCGGAATGGGTGTCGTCTACAAGGCCCAAGACACCAGGCTCAACCGCACCGTTGCGCTGAAATTTCTCTCCTCAAGATTGACAGTGACTGATCAGGACAGAACACGCTTCATGCACGAGGCGCGCACAGCCTCTTCACTTGATCATCCACACATCTGCGCCATTTATGAAATCGGAGAATCACAGGACGGACAATTGTTCATCGTAATGCCCGCGTACCAGGGGACTCCCTTGAGTGCAGAAATTGAAAAAGGGCCCCTTAACATCGACAGGGCGATCGGTATAGCTGTCCAGATAACGGATGGCCTGCAAGCGGCGCATGAAAAGGGCATCATTCACCGGGACATCAAGAGCAGCAACATTTTTATTACAAAAAAGGAACAAGTGAAAGTGATGGATTTCGGCCTTGCCCGAAGCGCCGGAATGACCCTGGTGACAAAAACGGGGTTAACAATCGGTACGGTCCCCTATATGTCACCCGAACAGGCACGAGGAGAGAAAACCGACCGCCGGACAGATATCTGGTCTCTGGGTGTGATTCTCTACGAGATGGTCAGCGGACAATTGCCGTTTCGGAGCGATTATTCTGAAGCACTGGTTTATTCAATTCTGAATGAGGATCCGGAACCGCTCACAAGTCTCAGATCACACGTGCCGATGGAGCTGGAGCGGATCGTTGTGAAATGTTTGCAAAAGGACCCGTCATCAAGATATCAACATACCGAGGATCTGGCAGTTGATCTGATACTGTTGCAAAAAGCGACGGATACCTCAGGGTCATCGGTCAGACGGCCATCTCTGCCCACCCATCCGGCCGTTTTTTCGAAAATGGAAGAGGAGAAGAATTTCCATGCCGCAGACAGGATTTCTGCTGTTTCAAAGACCGAACCTTCGAAAAAGTTAGGTTTTCTGATATGGATCCTGTCCGCGGCGGCGGTCGTTGTTCTGGCATTAATGGCCTATGCCTATTTCAGCAGATCACGTGATGCATTGCAACTCTCATCGAACAGAATCGCCGTAATGGTTTTCGAAAACATGACGGGAGACCCTGCTCTTGATCCGATTGGGCGCATGGCCTCGGATTGGATCACGCAAGGATTGACACAGACCGGGTTGGTTGAAATCGTCCCCTCCGCATCGTTGTTTGCCGTAACGCAGGATATGGAATCATCAGGCCTGAAACATACCGGTTCGGCGGGAGTGAGATTTATTGCAGAAGCAACCGCCGCAGGATTCGTGATATCGGGGACCTATTACAAGGTCGGTTCACAGCTGCAACTGCAGGCACAAATAACCGATGTCCTGTCCGACAAACTTCTTTATGCCACCGGGCACCTCGCCGGATCTCTGGATAACCCGACCGGGACGATAGAACAGCTCAGGCAGCAGATCATGGGAGCCCTGGCTGTCCACTTCGATGATCGATTATCTTCTATGAGCAAAATGACTGGAAGCCATCCAACCTATGAAGCATATCGCCATTACATTGATGGAGTGGAACAGTACAGCAAACGGGATTTTCCAAATGCGATTTTAGCATTTAAACGTGCCATAGGGACGGATTCCGAGTATATGGGCGCTTATATGTATCTTGCAGTCAGCTATTTGTATGAGGGTCATATTGCACTGGCAGATACGGTTCTCGCATCATTAAAAGGAAACAGGGAGTTGTTCACGCCGCTGGAAAGAGCAAATATGGATTGGCTTGATGGATTGCTGCAAGGTGATCGCGCAAAAGCGCTCCAGGCAGCGCGAATTGCGGCCTCCCATGCACCGAACAGCGAAGCGACCAGTATGCTGATCAGTGAATCTTTAGCTTCAAATCGTCCACACGAGGCACTCTCAGCGATCAGCAGTGTCAATCGAGATGTCGGATATTTCAGAATGGATCGCATCTCTTATTATGAAAGATTTTCCGGGATTTATCATATACTGGAAGAGTATGAAAAGGAACTTGATGTTGCACGTGAGGCCCGGAAACTATTTCCGGAGGACTTTGGATTCCTGAACGTTGAGATTCGGGCTTTGATCGGGCTCGGTAAAATAGAGGAGGTTGATAAATTGCTTGACGAAAGCCTAACCCTTCCCGCCCAACATGATGCAACGCCCGGCGGAACAATGCGCCTTGCGGGGATAGAACTTCGTGCACATGGATATCCGGAATCTGCATTAAACGCATTTGAACGGGCGATCAGCTGGTATCATGAACGGCCGGGGGAATATATGGACATGTACGCCATGACGCTCTATCATGCCCGGCGCTGGGAACAATCGAAAACTGTTTTTGAGAAACTGGCACCGGATTACCATGATGAGCTCTTCATCCATGGCTTTCTGGGGGTTATTGCAGCGAGGCAGGGAAACAGGACCGAAGCTTTGCGTATATCCGAGTGGCTTGAGGAGCTGGAACGGCCGTACCTCTTTGGGCAGAATACGGTTTGGCGGGCGCGCATAGTCGCACAGCTTGGGGAGCCTGTGCAATCGGTCGCTTTGCTGAGGGAAGCTTTCCGGCAAGGCGCCAGCTACGGGATCTGGCTGCACAACGATTTCGACCTCGAACCGCTCCGTGATTACAAACCCTTTCGTGAATTAGTGGAACCCCTGGGTTAAGGATATGGAAATTGTGGCCGCCTCCCTTAAGTTGTAAAAAAAATCTCAAAATCTCGCTCTTAACAACTTAATGAGCTTCTAAAGTGGGCCCGGAGGGACTTGAACCCCCGACCAATCGATTATGAGTCGACTGCTCTGACCAACTGAGCTACGGGCCCGGATCCTGGCAGATGAATCCAATTTTCTGCAAAAGTTCCTTAACTTTTAAATATATACGTTTTTTTCTGTCTATTCAATTGCAAAGCATCAGAATTTGTGTGAAAGCCACATCCATGTGTCACAAGCTAACCTGTTATTTTCTAAAATACGTTACTCAAATGGAATTTTGATGACCGACTCTCCGTTTTCCACAGTGATATTTTCCAAAACGAACGTTTATTGAAGTTAACATGCTTTGAAGTCCATAATCATCAGAGCCAACAACCACAATTATACTCATCTCAACCCATGTCATCTAACCGATCATTCCGTGTACCGACACTCCTGCTCCTGGCAGTTCCGCTTTTTATACCGATGCCGTTCGCAGCGGAAGCAGGTGTGTCAAAAGCAGGGATCGCATCCTCCGAATCATCCAGCTCATATCAACCTGAAGAAGATGCCAGATCGGTGTTCGAGGAGCTGGACCGGCGGCGAAGCGCTGTCGAGTACGAGTCCTCCACCATGATTATGGCCATCCATAACGCGCGCGGCCGGACCCGCACGCGGGAACTGCGCTCATGGAGCATCACCCGGGATAATATCACCAAACAGCTTGTGTTTTTCGAAGCGCCAGCTGATGTCCGCGGAACCGGACTTCTCACCATCACGGAAAACAGTGAGGAAACGCAGCGCATATACCTTCCGGCCGTTGGACGTGTGCAAACCATCGGCGCTTCACAGCGCAGCGACCGGTTCATGGGCAGTGATTTCACATACGAGGATCTTGGGCAGCAAAATCCGGATAATTTTGATTTCACGGAGCTTGAGCGTGACAGCGAACGTATCGTCCTGGAGGCCGTGCCGCGACATGAAAGCCAATACGACCGCATCCACTTCCACATCGACCCGGATGAATACCTGCTCATCAAAGCGGAGTATTTCAACCCGGCCGGCGAAATCTTCAAACGGCTTGAACTGCATGACTACCGCAACGTCACCGGCGACCTGTGGCGGCCGGGCCAAATGGTCATGTACGATCTGGAGGATGGACGAAAAACCGAGTTGCGATGGAAAGACCGCACCTTCAACGAACCGATTCCGGATGATTTCTTTTCTGACCGACAACTCCGGCGCGGAATACCGCGATAATAACTGCCAGCTGCATTGTCATGCGTCTATTTCTTCTTGCGGAACATCTCCCCCGGTCGCGTCGTGAGCACAGGGATCTTCGCCCACTGGACCACCTTCTCTGCCGTTGAACCCATGAAAATATGCGACAACCCGCTGCGCCCGTGCGTAGCGATGACGATCATGTCCGCTTGTTCCTCAGCATAATCGACGATCTCGTAGTGGGCCGAGATACCGCGCACCTGCTCCATATGCAAGGGTATCCTGTACTGCTCCTCATCCCTTTCAAAATGCAGGAAGAGCTCGTCATCATCCACTGATTCAAGCTGCAACTTCGCTTTGGGCCGCTCCCTGAAGAAGTCATACACCTTCCTGGCCACTTTCTTCCGGAACTGATGGAGTGCATCCTCATCCGCACCCGTATCCTGATCCGGCTCGGATCCATGCAGCTCCTTCACATTGAACAGGGTGATTCTTGACTTCAAGCGTCCGGCCATAATCGCCGCCGGCAATATCGCCCTCAGCGAAAAATCGGAAAAATCAGTCGGTACCAGAATATTTTCCGTACTCTCGGGCATCACCGTTCCCGATACGGAAAGCACCGGTATCTTGCTGAATCGTATCACTTTCTCGGTCACATGTCCGCGGATGATTTTATCGGCATGCAGTCCCTGGGCACCCATCAGAATGAGGTCATACTTTTGCTTGTGCGCATGCTCAAGGATAATTTCGTACGCTTTGCGCCCGATTTTCACCACCGCTTCCCCCCGGTGTTCTTCAGATATATACTCTTCAAGCTCCCTGACCACCTTCTCCTGGGCCTGCTCGATGATTTGCGGATAGACATCCTGATCCAGCGAAAACGGATAGCCGACTTTTTTCATGCTCTCCTGAAGATACTTGATGGTCGCCACGATATTGATCATATCCACTCTCCCACCAAATACACTGAGCAGTGACTCCACATAAGAATAGGCTTTCCGGGATCCATCAGAAAAATCTGTGGGTACCAGAATGCGATTCAGCTTTTTCATATTCTTCCTCTATTCAGAAGTGCCCGTAGGAAATCCATTTTTCTATCTGCAATATAGCATTTATCCCGCCCGAATTGAACCGGATATTGCACTATGGCAGGCCGATTCCATCGCTGCTGCCGTCCGTGTTTTTACGTCTCATAAGCCGCCCGAGATATCCAACCAGGAGAAAACCCGCGAACATGGTTCCCAAACCACCATAAAGCGGCCCCCACCCTCCCTCAAACCTATCATCAGAGGAAGGAGCGGTCCAGTCAGGCCAGTAGGGACTGCTGCTGATCAGCCTCCGGCGCACATGAATAACCTCCACTTTTTGTTCGGTTTCCGGGTCTTCAGGATTGATGACCGGGCCCGCTTTCCAATACTCGGGACGACGTCGCTCCGGCTCCCTGCCCTCCTGCTCACGTTCCATCAGCTCCTGAACCAGCGGATCCTGAATCGGCATCTCCTGCGAGTCGACTATTTCTGTATATTCCCTCTCCTGAAAGGGCCAGATCACATAGAGCGATCCGGCCATGAATCCAACCAGCAGGCAGAGTGTGAGGATATGATACCGTTTGATCAGCCACGACAGCAGACGCACGAAAACAACCAACCCCGCCACCATCCCCAGTCCGAATGGAATGAGCACCAAGACGGCCTCCATGGTGCGCTCTGTCCCCAGCAACGCGATATTACCGAGGATGTATTCGTATTTGCGAAGGATCAGCAGGATAAAAGAGCCGGAAATTCCTGGCAGGATCATCGCGGTAACCGCCAGGCTGCCACTCAAAAACACAAACAATACGGTTTCGGGTGTGTCGGTCGGCACCAGGGTGACAATGCGGAATCCGATGGCGGCTCCGGCGGCAACCGTGGCCACTTCCCTCCATCCGACATCACCGACAGCCTTCAGAAGCAGTAAAATCGAACCGGCAATGAGTCCGAAAAACAGTCCATAGATAATTTCCGGATGGGTATGCATCAAAACGGGAAGTGCAACCACCCTGGTGAAAAAAAAGATGGCGGACACCCCGCCGAGGAAAATGGATATCAGGAACATCCAGTGGATGCGCTCAAATACCTCTCCCCATTTCAGTGTAAATACCTGCCTGATCGATTCAAGATCGACACTTTTGATTGCAAAAATCAGTCGCGAATAGATACCGAGGATTAGCGCCATGGTCCCGCCGCTAACACCCGGAACCACATCAGCCGACCCCATTGCAAAACCTTTCAGATAGAGAAACGGCATTTCGCGGATTCTGGTTAGATCGCTTTCAGGCAATCCTCTCACATCATTCGGAGATACCATGGGGTTATTGCCCTTTTTATCAGTATTCGCAGGCACCAGGATCAGATTTTACAAAGAAGGATTTATAATTTTTCGCCCTGGTGTCCATACAGCCCTTCAGGTTCAGAATACGGACCGAGCGGAAATCTGTTGGATGACTCTCCGCCTGCAATGCGACGTAGCCCCCGGAAAGCGGTGTCCCGTCCTCAAGCTGTGTGCCCGAATACTCCATAACCACCTCGCCATTGAGAATATGCTGGATCAGCGAATCCCCGAGGGCTACCAGCTCGGCCACAACCCATTGATCACCATGATGTGTAGGCCCACTGGAACTGGTACAGTGAGCGGTTTTCAACTCCCCGTCAATCACTACATGCGTACCCGGCGTGCAGACACTGCCGTTAGACCGATCGTTTTCACCGTCTCCTCCCAATAACTGAAACTCTATAGAAACCGGAAAATCCTGATCCCGTTCCATGCTTGCAGCCGATTGCGAATGGAACATGATGCCGTTGTTCCGAAATGCCCATCCAGGCCCACCGGGAGCCTGTTCACCAACAAAACGATATTCAACCTTCAGCCTGTAGTGGGAAAAAGGCTCTTCATAGAAGATGTGGCCGAAACGGCCATCAAAATTTTCATATTGATCATACCGTACCTTAAGCAAGTCATCCTCAACCCGGAATGTTTCATTGTAGTTGTCGTTGAGATCAAACCCGGTGATCTTGAGATCCCATCCATCTAGATTTTTTCCGTTGAAAAGATCCACCCACTGCTCCTGACGAATATTGGAGTTCCCGCTGCCGGAACATGTAACAATCAGTACCGGGATGATCAGAAGAAGCCCGTTTTTTTTAAATTTTTGCAACCATTCCATTGATCCTGCGATGTTCATAGTCTTTTTTCATTAGTGTTTAATAACACATTTAACCAGCCTCTTACACATCACAAAGAGAAACAGCGTAACGAAGCCCTTCCATTGGATTGCGTGTTGGAATAAATTCCTGGCCAACATATCCTTTATAGCCAACTTCCAGCAACGCTTCCATAATGGCCGGGTAGTTCAGCTCTTGCGACTTATCCAACTCGCCCCGGCCCGGTACTCCTGCTGTATGAATGTGGCCAATCAGATCGTTACCATATTCCCGGATACGAGCAATGATATCTCCGTTCATTATCTGAACATGGTAGATATCGAACAGTAATTTTACCCGGGGTGAACCTACGCGCCGGATAATATTAGCGCAGTAGTCAATATCGTCGCCCTGATAAGGGGGATGGCCACGGAAATCATCGTCGGGCACTCGTGAATTGAGATGCTCAAGGCAAATGGTTGCGCCATGGCGTTCCGCATGCCGGGCCAGCTCCTTCAACCCATTAACAGTATTATCGGCACCCTCGTCCAGTGGTATTTCACCTTGTTCCGGACGATCATTATTTCGGTATTTATATCCTGTAAAAGCAATTACTGAAGGAACACCAGCTTCCCCGCATTCTTCAATCCTGCGTTTAGTCTTTTCGATAACTTCAGGCTGATAGCGCGGGTTATTCAGACCTTTTGCGAATGGAGGGTCCGGCATGCCGTTTACAGCCATGGCACATTTCAGTCCGTATTTGCGCATGGTCGGCCACTCGGCAGGTCCCACCAGTTCGATCCCCTTGCATCCCAGGTCAACAGCAGCCTGGCAAAGTTGATCAAGATTCCATTTGTCACCAAAAGCCATATAAGGCCATGAAACCAATACCTGCTGAATTCGTCCACGTCGTTCCGTCGAGGAACCTGTTTTCTTCCTTGCAGCCATCACTTCACGCACACCTGCTCCAAACATTCCTGTTGTCACCAATGCGGCTAGTGCTGCTGCATTCCGAATCATATCCCGACGACCCTGAATGTAGGGAACTGCTTCATTCGATATTTTAGTATCATTCATTTTTTTAAGATTCACCCTGTTGTTTTGAAAACTGTTGTTTTTAAAAGAGTCTGTTGGTTAATCTAATATCGTAGTCAGGTTCTGCCGATCACGCCAAAAATAAGGACAGAAAACAACATCCGCCTTCTGCCAATGTGATGTTGCTTACAATACCTCGGTTTTCCCGGGAATCGGAACCGGATAGTAACCGTTCTCATCCGGAAGAACAGGAGGCACAGTATCCCAATCGACATAATCGGGTACCAGTTTACGCTGGGAATTCAATGCAGCATTCCATTCGATCACTTGTCCTGAGTAGGTAGCCATACGTCCCATCAATGCCGAAAGCGTTGCTTTGGCACCGAATTCGGTGTCGTCAATGACGTTACCCCGACGAATGGATTCGAATAGTTCATCTATTTCCATTTGATATGGATTGGGGTCGTCGAGACCATCATGATCATAGCGGACATTCTGTTCTCGATCCCGGATGATGGCATTATTGCTGCCATCTATGTTGAGAAAACCTCGGGTACCCTGAAAATCTTCGGCTACTCGATTAAAACATCCCGGAATCTGACGACACTGGCTGGCGATGACGGCTCCACTGGGATAGGTAAATTCGACAAAATGGTGGTCAAAGATTTCGCCATACTCCTTGCCTGTTCGAACTTCACGTCCACCCATGCCTTGCGCTTTCAGAGGATATTCACCCAGAAACCAATTGGCAACATCAATCTGGTGAATATGCTGCTCGAGGATATGGTCTCCGCATAACCAGTTGAAATAGTACCAGTTCCTGTTTTGGTATTCCATTTCGGTATATTCCGTTTTACGTTCCCTTACCCATAGCTCTCCCTGGTTCCAATATATTTGACCGGAGATGATATCGCCAAGTTCACGGTTATGAATACGTCGCAATATTTCCCGATAATTCTTCTGGTAACGACGTTGTAGCCCAACAACCACATTAAGTTTTTTTTCCCTGGCGATTTTACCAGACTCCAGAACACTGCGAACACCTGGTGAATCGGTTGCAAGGGGTTTTTCCATAAACACATGTTTCCCTTTTTCAACGGCATATTTATAATGATGGGGCCGTAATCCCGGTGGCGTAGCAAGCAGTACAACATCGGCAAGATCGATGGCGTGTTTGTAGGAGTCAAATCCGGTAAACTTGTGTTCGTCTGGTACATCGAGTTGCTCGGAGTCACCATAGCGCTGGGAAAGCCGGGAATAACTTTCGTCCAGACGGTCCTGGAAAAGATCGGCCATCGCTACCAGTTTGATGTCAGTGCCGGCAGACAGTGCGTTGAAAGCAGCACCGGACCCCCTTCCGCCACAACCGATCACTGCTACCTTGAGCATGTCGCTGCCTGTGACATAAGCACTCGATTTCAATGGCATGGAACCAAGCATCAGCCCGCTCGTTGCCAAAGAGGTTGTTTTAACAAAATCGCGTCTGGTAATTCCCTTTTTTGAGGTGGTGCCTTTATTATCCATTTTAAAATTATCTAAGGAGTTCTGTTTCAGTTATGTAATAAATTTAATCATCCAGGTTTTCTAAAAGATCGGCTTGTGTTACCTCACATTGCACACCCGTGTCAGGCACATCCAGCCCTGTCAGCCAGACCAAAGCATTCAGAACGTACTTACGAAAATTTTCATCGCCCCAGTTTTCGTGAAAATGACCACCTGTGAAGCCGAATCCACGTCCTCCATCTTTCCGCTCCACTACCCAGGAAACGATTTCGCTTTTCCCTTTCTGTTCGACTATGTGGTCATATGGTCCGCGAGGCGAAACATAGGGGCCCCTGCGAGTATCATCTGAAGGAGTATCCACAAGAAGCGGAGTAACCCCTACTTTGTCATTGCGGAAGCGAATACTAAAATACCATTCGTCACGCACGGAAAAAGGTTCTACTCCACGCATGACAGGATGATTGGGCAGATTGTCAAAATGGGGCTCCCAGAAAGGATTCACGGAGAAGTGGGTCTCATAATATCCACCGATCCAGTCCATAAATTGTTCACCACCATCATCTTTGGGAACTTCAACAGCATAGTGCATCGCTCCGAAACTCGTGCCATTGTCAATAAGCTGTTGCATCAATTGCAACCGGTCCTCCTGAATCACAGGGTGCCGATGACCGCCATCCATGAAAAGGTGAATAGCGTCTGCATGTTCAAAAGCACGGTCATCCGACGGCCATCCGTCAAAATGAGTACTCACTTCCAGTCCTGAAACTCCAGTGAGACATCGTTCCATCAGTAATATACCGGCTCGGTGTTCATGCTCTCCTGCATTATGGCTGGGTCCACCGGCAACAAGCACCAGGCGTTTGGATTCATTCGGATCATTGGCAAAAACAGTTTCGACATTAAACGAGTTTAAAAAAAAGCAAACCAGTAATAACCACCGTTTATTTTTCATACAAAATCTATTTTTAAATTAAAGAACTCAATTGTCGCAGTAAAAAAGTGTGATGAAGAAAGGAGGCAATTTATTGAATAACAATAATATATTATAGAATAAGTCCACTGGTTTTTGAATTTTTAAGAGTCACTAAACACTTAAAAAAAACAATTAGAAAGAACTTATTCCAAGTAGGATAAACTAACCATTTTTTCGATTCATAACAGCTCCGGGATGCAAGCCTGGATGCTTTTTATCGACTGCTCGGTCAGGTTTGCCATAACTGGCGCAAGTTGCTCTATCAGATTGCCGGTCGCATTACCAGTGAATTTACTGAACTTACCAGGCGGAAAAAACCCAAATTCCTGATTATCGATGAAAGTCCTTACAAGCGCAACAGAAGCAAAAAAGCAGAATACCTGGGCTACCAACACGACCATAGCGAGGCCGGTCATTATCGCGGGTTTCGACTTCTGACGTTGGGCTGGAGTGACGGACACGGTTTTATTCACTGCGAGATGGAACTGCTCACCAACGATGATGCGGGCAAACGAGTAGGGCCGAATCCAAAAGTCGATCGACGCAGCCATGGTGGCAAACGCATAGCCGCGGCTACGCATGAAGCCACCGATTTGGCCAAAGAAAAAACATTTTTCCACCTCTCCTGTTGCATTCAGAAAATAAAATTTCAAACAATTGGGTCATTTCTCAACCATTTTAAAATTATGTTTTCTATTTTCAGCAGTACTGTTGTATCTGAGAATTGCATTTGAAAATCTTATCAGTCTCCATCATTTAAATAAAAAAGAACCATGAACATCCTTGTCATCGGAGGAGCCGGCTACATCGGCTCTCATATCGTCTACGAACTCAATGATGCCGGCCATCAGGTCACCATTCTCGATAATTTTGCAACCGGTCTGCGTGAAAATGTGGATGCACGGGCCACGCTGGTTGAGGGCGACATGCAAGACCTCGATCTGCTCGACCGTCTTCTCGGCAATGGTCAGGGCAATGATGGCGATCTGGCCAGTAGCAAGGGCGACAGTAGCAGCGTCGCTGGTGGTAGCACTGCTGGAGGTAGCGTCGCTGGAGGCGACAGCCACAGTCATTCCACCGAAAAATTCGACTCCGTTTTCCACTTCGCCGCACTCAAGGCGGCGGGTGAGTCCATGGAAAAACCCGGGCTCTATTCCCAGGCTAATATCATCGCCACTTTAAATCTGCTCAACGCGATGTTGCGCCATGACATAAAAAACTTCGTCTTTTCCTCCTCGGCTGCAACCTACGGGAGTCCAGAATACCTTCCGATCGACGAAAATCATCCCCAGAAACCCATCAATTACTACGGCTACACGAAGCTGGTGATCGAGCAGACCATGGCATGGTACAGTCAGCTCAAGGGACTGCGCTACGCCGCCCTGCGCTATTTCAACGCTGCGGGCTATGATGTGCAGGGCCGCATCACCGGAAAAGAACAGAATCCGGCCAATCTGCTTCCCATCGTGATGGAGGTGGCCGCCGGCACCCGCGCCAAAATGCAGGTCTTCGGCAGCGACTACCCGACTCGCGACGGCACCTGCATCCGTGACTATATCCACGTAAATGACCTGGCAACAGCGCACGTGAAGGCCATGGAATACCTGGCATCGGAAAACCGCGATCTCACTCTGAATCTGGCCACCGGCGAAGGATACACCGTGCTGGAAGTGATCAAGGAGGCAGAAAAGGTCAGCGGACGCCCTATTTCCCATGACATCACCGGCCGCCGTCCCGGAGATCCGGCCGAACTCGTGGCCACATCCGGACAGGCCCACGAAACCATAAGCTGGAAAGCCAGGCACTCCGACCTGACGCAGCTTGTGGATAGCATGTGGAACGTGTACAAGTAGCGAAAGATGCCGGATATCAGTTGCCCGGCGAGCATCACCGGGCATCCGGAAACCGAAAACCACAGGCAGGAATACGCAGGTCGGAAAATGCAGACCGGAAAACACAAGCCGGGATCATGAATCTGATTTGGGTAGCACCTACGGTTCTGCCTATATTCCTGATATATGAAAACACTGTCTTATCCCATGATTCCGGGCATGATCTCACCCCGGATAAATATGCATCCCGGGTGGGATTGGGTATGACCCGGCCGGACAGGCACGCACCCAGATAACTGACTCTGCTGCAGCAACAACATAGCATACCAGAACATGCAGGATCCTTACTCACAAAACGAACGGGTATTCAACAAACGGCGAAAGGTGCTGGTCGGGGAACTTGCTTCCAGGGGTATTCGTGACCAGAAGGTGCTCAAGGCATTTGAAACCGTACCCCGTCATCTTTTTGTGGATACCGCTCTCAGCAACCGCGCATACGAGGATACCGCCCTGCCCATCGAAATGGGACAGACCATATCACAACCCTTTACCGTTGCGAAACAGACCGAGCTGATGGAGGTGGAGCCCGGCGACAAAGTGCTCGAAATCGGCACCGGTTCCGGCTACCAGGCTGCCATTCTGTGCGAACTCGGCGCCAAGGTTTTCAGTATAGAAAGGCACCCCCAGCTCTACGACCGCTCCCGTGAAATCCTCCAGAAACTCGGCTACCGCCCGACTCTCAAATGCGGCGACGGCACCATGGGCTGGACCGCCTACGCTCCTTACATGTCTATTGTGGTCACCGCCGGCGCACCGGTGATACCCGGTACCCTGAAGGCCCAGCTCGACATTGGCGGAAGACTGGTTGTGCCTGTAGGCGATGAGGTAAAGCAGGTCATGTACCGCATTACCCGGCGGGGTGAAGGCGAAGATGATTTTGAGGAGGAAAAATTCTCCATTTTCAAGTTTGTTCCTCTCATCGGCCGGCAAGGCTGGAGCCAGTAACCACTCTCGCATATCCCCGATTTGAGCTCCTCATCCACACATCACACTCCCAAAAGAGACGACCGGTCCGAACAGCAGCAATCCCGTCAGAAAAAGCCGCTCTTAAGGCGCTTGCTCACCCGGCGCATATTGTTACCGCTTGTGGGAATCACTTTGTTCCTCCTGGCATTGATGGTTTTGCGCAACGAGATCCAGCAATTCAGCTGGAGCACCTTCATCGGCCATGTCAATCTCATCCCCACTCACCAGCTGTTGCTGGCCCTGGCCGCAACCGTCGTCAGCTACCTTGTCCTCACACTTTACGACAAGCTGGCACTCATCAATTTCGGTATCCGACTCCCCTGGCGCAAAGTCGCTAAAGCTTCATTCCTCGGATTCGCCTTCAGTCACAACATCACCCCATCGCTTCTGGTCGGTGGAACCATTCGCTACCGGATCTATACGACCATGGGCATCAGTGGATTCAACGTCACCAAAGTGGTCGGCTTCTGTGCAGTTACACTCTGGCTCGGTTTCATGACTCTTGGCGGTGTAGTCTTTACCGGCACGACGGTTACCGTTCCAGACGATATGGACTGGCCCGCAAGCAACATCCAGATTCTCGGCTGGGTCTTCATCCTGCTGACTCTCACATATCTGGTTCTGTGTCGCAATATTCGTGCAACCATAGCTTTCCGGGGAAAACTCTTTTCCCTTCCAACGCTGCCCATTGCGAGCGGACAGCTCATCATCTCCTCGCTGGACCTGATTGCGTCCTCAATGGTCCTCTACCTGCTGCTGCCACCGATCGACGGACTCACCTATCCCTTTTTTCTTGCCATCTATATGATAGGGTTCATTGGAGGGATTATCAGTCAGGTGCCGGGTGGCCTTGGCGTGATCGAAACCATCCTCGTACTCATGCTGGGATCATTTATCGATCCAGTACAGATTCTCAGCGCTGTTTTGGTCTACCGGCTGTACTATTTTATCATGCCGCTGATGCTGGCGGCCATCATGCTGGCTGTGCATGAAATCCGTCAGCGCCGCAAGCGGCTGAAACAGATAGCTGCGTATGATTCATCCCCATCAGATCAAACCGGAGAGACTGGTCGGGGAAAAAAGAGAGGTGAGAGGTGAGAGGTGAGAGGTGAGAGGTGAGAAGGGAGAAGGGATGATGGGAGATGGGAGATGGAGATGCGAGAGGGATGATGGATAGGAATGATGGGTAGGGATGATGCGAGAGGGATGATGGATAGGAATGATGGGTAGGGATGATGAGAGAGGGATGATGGCTTGTTGGGGAAAATCGAGTGAAGGGTTAGCTGCGTCTGCGTCAACGCTGCAACCGCTCATACTCTGAAATCCGGCTGTCGTCAATGGTGATGAGCTTGTTGTAGGCTTCCAACCGTCGATCCGTATCCGCATCCATGAATATGGCCCGGAACTCCCGGTGTTTGGCTGAAAACAGCAGATCAAACGGGTAGCGGGCAGTGGTTCGCCGCTGTGACTGATGGATCATATCGAATGCTTCCAGAATGTTGTCCCGTGATTTGTCCGGGTCTTGTGTAAATAAATCGAGTCCGTGCCGGTGATACCGGTACAACGCTTTGCGGAAATCCTCATAATCGGGATTGAGCAGCTGGGAAATGAGGTCGCTCCGGCTTCTGCGAGTGCCGGTTCCGGACCATCCGGCACCTGATCCCTCACCCATGTCGGAAAGACGCCGGGCGTTGCGGAAAAACTCCTCCCCGCCTTTCTCGGAAAAGGTATCGTAGTCGTATCCCAGGATGAGATTTGCGTAAAAATCAAGCACCGAAGCGATCGGATCGTATTGATAGGTGTCGAACAGAAGATTGTGATTGGGGCCGAATTCAAAAACCCAGTTGTTGTCGGTGAGGATAAGGACCGGTGTAACCTGCAGTGTGTTGTGAATCGGGCGCTCGGAAGACAGAAGCATGGTGGTGGTGAACATCCGGTCATCGACAGAGTTGATCACCACCTGAATATTTACACGGATACGCTCAATTTCCTCAAAACGATCGTCAGTCCAGCTGTTGGTCTCCAGATATTCCTTGATCATGGGAGCCAGCTGGTCGATATAGTCATAATCAGTGGTGCTGATCTGGGCCGTATTGACCTCAACCGAAACTTCGAAAACCTGGCTGCCCCATGCCGAAAACGGCACAAAAAGGAGAAGAAACGTCAAAATGGCGGTAATTCTACGCATAAAGTATTCGGCGTTTTGTGATATCGCATGTAAGTAATCCGGGACCGGGTGGTCTGATATATGAACGCCCGGACTGATAAAATAGCATATTAAAACACATAATTTCTAATACAATGGCCCGGTGTACCTTTATCTGGATACTCTCGATAGTTCCGTTTTCCGGATTACCTCCTGTCTCCGGATTCATTACTCTGTTTCCCGGATGGAATCCGTTTACTGGATTACCTTTGTTTCCCGGATTGACTCTGATTTCCAGATTGATCCTTATTTCCGGACTGATCCTTATTTCCGGCCCGGGTCGTGATGCTCATGCCCAGCTGACCATGGGTGCCCGATCCGTTGCAATGGCTCAGGCTCACAGCGCACTTCCCTCGGATACCTGGGCTGTTTTCCACAATCCTGCCGCACTGAAAACCGATGAAGCCGCACTCGGTTTTTTTGCCATTCGATATTACGGCCTGCGTGAACTTGAGGATCACGCAGCCACACTGTCTGTGCCGCTGCAGCGATTCGCACGTACAGACAGATTTCCAGCGGTCATGGCAGCCGGCTTCCATACCTACGGCTTTGATCTTTATCGCCGTACGCAAGCCAGAATTGGCCTGGCTGCCCGGTTCGAACGTTTTCGTATCGGTTTTACGGCTAACTACGTTCACCTGAAGTTTGAGGGATACGGATCCCGCGGCTCTCCTGTGTTTGATGCGGGCATCATCGCCGGCCTCACTGAGACATTCCGGATCGGCTATCGAATATCCCATCTACTGAACACCCGGTCCGTTAGCACGGAAACTGATATTCACCCAGCAGAAATGTCGGGTGGTTTCTCATGGGACGGGATATCCGGACTTCTGATCACGGCTGATGTGGTCAAGGATCTGCTGCATCCGTTATCGATACGCACAGGTGCTGAAGCTGCACTGACCGGCGGCCTGTTTTTAAGGGGCGGCTGGACCTCCAGGCCATTTACCTGGTCAGCCGGTACCGGGTTCCATTTCTCCCGCTTCCACGGCAATCTGGCTGTTCAGAAACACGAGGTGCTGGGACTGAGTCCCGGCATCGATTTTCAAATGAATTTTTAACCTTCGCCGCATCATACAATATGCGGGAATTGCCATGTAATGCTGCTTTCAATCATAAAAAAAACGTTCTGCCTTTTGATTCTGCTTGCCGGTAGTTTGGTTGATACCGGCCATGCTCAGGATGTCGAAAGCGGGTATGCCATATCTCCTGGTGCCGGACAACTGGCGGAGTACCTTATTGAATCAGCAGATCCTGAAGATTTTGAAGATGCAGCTGCCTTTGAAGCGTATATCGAAGGAATGCTGGATCTGTTCCCGGTTGACCTTAACCGATCGTCCCTGGATGAACTGCTGCTGGTACCTGGATTATCAGAACGTCTGGTTGAGGCCATCGTTGCGTACCGGGCAGACCGCGCATTCACAAATGTAGAGGATTTGGTCAATGTCCCTGGTATTGGACAGGGTACCGTAAACCGTATCAGGCCATGGGTCACAGCCCGGCATCACAGCAGCCGGCGCAAAGGCTGGTCGGAAAACCTGGGTGCGCAGCAGTTTTTCCGTTTTCAGCAGTCCTTTCCTGCTGCTGCAGGCTATCAGGGCAGCGGTGACACCCCATCGCAATATCCGGGATCCCCGGCCCGTCTCTATCACCGGCAGACCATCACATCAGCACGCTTGTCTGTCAATCTCACACAGATGAAACTGCCCGGTGAAACCTATCGGTCACCACATGGATTTGACTTCACTTCAGCCCACCTTGGTATAAATGATGCAGGACCGGTGAACCGCCTGATTATAGGCGATTACGCTGTTCGATTTGGCCAGGGCCTTGTTGTATGGAGTAGTGCAACTTTTGGAAAAGGCGCTGTAGCCCATACCGCTCCCTATCGCCGTTCACATGGAATCACGCCATACAGGTCATCCGGACAAATACGATTTTTCCGTGGTGCTGCATCAGAAATATCGCTGCCACTGCCATATGCCTTACGGCAAACCGGAGCAGAAATCAACATATCGACCTTCTACTCAAGACGGAGCAGATCCGCTGTCGAAATCAGCGGCGATACCATACGTCCGCCATCCACCAACCCCTATCATCGCACCGAAAGTGAGCTTTCCCGGCGTATAAACACCCTGGAATCCGTTCAAGGCGGCAATATCAGCCTGACTCATCACCGACTGTCACTGGGGATTTCCGTGATATCATACGCACTCAACAGGCCCGTCGTCCCACATCCGGCTTCCTCGCGTTTTCAGGGTTCAGACCATCGGGCAATGGGCACGGATGGCGCATTTGTTGTGGGTCCAGTCAGGATTTTCGGTGAATATGCGTGGCGAACCGGCAGTTCAGTGGATAAAGCACAACCATATATGTTACCCCACAAGAAAAAAAACGCATGGATAGCTGGAATCATGGGTTCGTTTTCCGGGGAGATGGACTGGGTGTTTTCCGCCCGGTCATATCAACCCGGATATTGGGCGGAATATGCCGGTGGTTTCGGTGAAGGTGTCGGTGTACCGGTCAACCAGAAGGGTTGGTATTTCGGCCTGCGTCTGAGGCCGGTCCCCCGAGTGATCATTCAGGGTTTTCTGGACCGGTTCATTTTTCCTGAACCAAAGCGTGGATATACCAGACCTTCCTCCGGCTGGGAGACCATGCTTAATCTGCAATTTCGTCAACGCACCGGTCTGAATTATCAGATTCGAGTGCGCTTCAAAGAGCGAGGCATAGAGCTGGAGAATTCCGATGCTTTTCTTCGAACAAGACGCATAACCGGGGTCTCCGGTCGCTTTACGGGGCGATTTCAGATGAACTGGCAAATTCACCGCCGCCTGTTCATACGGTCACAATATGACGTCATAGAAACAACCGGAACCAATTTACCTGAAAAAACAGGCCTTGCCATCAGTAAAACCATTCGCTTTCAGCCAGCCCGCTCCCTGCGCTTAGATTTCGGTTGGGCCATATTCGATACCGATGATTTCTCATCGCGGTTGTATCTGTTTGAATACGATCTTACCAATGTCATGGGTTCCCGAATGGCATATGGAACCGGGCGGCAGTCCTATGTCGTCATTCGATTTCGTCCTCACCGCCGGATGCTTATTGAAGCTAAATATGCACATACAATGTATTCGGACAGACCCGTGGTGGGGTCCGGTCATGATGCAACCCAAGGTCCGGTCCGATCTCATGCAGGAATCCAGTTGCGTTTTCAGTATTGATCCTGGCGCAGGGAAAAGAACAATATGGAAAATGATGCCGCAAGAAGAACATAATACTGGATCAGAGGCACTGCGTGCAGCAGGAGCACTGTTGTAAAACCGGCAAGCAGGACAAAAATAAGGGTTGCTACATATGCTCCCAGGTGAAGGGCGATCAGCATTGCGAAAAATCGCTTTGGAGCAGCCGATAGTAGCATTACAAATGCAAACGCCAGAAATACAGAGCCGCCGGGCACACCCAGGACCACAGCAAGATCGAGCCCCGTTGCCTGCAGCAGCGTCCCTGTTCCGGCCGCATCTGCAACCACCGTTATGGCGTTGTCACGAAAAAAGATCTCCAGCAGAGGTACCTTGACATTATTATTGATCAGGACGCGCAGTGGCTGGAATAGAACAAAATAGCCGGGCAGCAGGGCTGTTGCCATAACAGGGTATTGCCAGTGATATCGTGATCTGATTGTGGAAAACAGGCTCATGGCAAGAGGTGACTCATGATGATTTCATTCGGCTGCTGGTGACATTTCCGGCTTTGTCTGACCGTAGAGAGCCCATATCACCCACAGAACAAAAACCACCATATAAAAAATCAAATTAAATGTGTAGTCATGAACGACCTGAAAACCGGCATACCAGTAGTATTGAATTATTGCAAGAAGATAGATACGAAGTACATTCACAAGGTAAATCACCAGAATTCCCGTTGGTATAAAAAGCCAGCGTCTCATATTACTTCCAGGATAGGCGATCACAAAACCGACAAATAGCCCGATGGTCTCTATGCCATTACAACCGTCAATAATTTCAAGCCCGTTTGCCAGCCCGATGCCAATAACCCTGTCAAAAGCAAACACCTCGTAACCTGTTGCCTGCAAAATGGCAGCTGTTACAGAAACAATATTACGGGAAACGAGCAAATCCAGCCTTCCGTCAGGAAGAATCCATACATGGTACAAGACATACCAGATAATGTAAACGGCAAGCGCCTTTACCAGGAAAAGTACAATTTCTCCATTTTTTCCTTTAAGAAAGCTCATTATTCATCTGTCGCAATTTTTTCGATAAATACAGCCGGAACCTCGACGAGTATAACCTTGTGAAGCTGCTCCAACTCCATGCATACCCTTTTCTTGCCTCTCCAGTTGATCCACCGGCCGGTACTTCCCTTCAGCGGACCTTCAACAACCCTCACCTTATCGCCACGGTTGTAGCTTCTCTCCCTGACATCAAAGGCATCCGGACCAATCAGGATCTTGCGGATCATGTCAATCTGCTCATCCCTGATTGCCGCAGGCTCCCCGTTAAAATGCACGGTCTTGGCAACACCGTCGGTCTGCACTGCATTATAGAGCTCACTCCTGTCCGCATGAATAAAAACATAGCTGTTGAAAAGCGGAACCTCTATCTTTTTCTTGCGATCACTCCACTGCCTGACCACAGTCTGCAGCGGCAGCCAGACCTCATAACCGGCTTCCTGCAAGAGTTCTGTTACCTTTTTTTCAAACTTTGGCCGGGTATACAGCGCGTACCAGCGAGGATTCATAGTGCGTCCATAGTGATAATTAATTCAACTTCAGATTCAGTCCGATAATATCACAAGTTGATGGCAAAGATACCAGACTGAATTACACCTGTTCTGGTTACCTGCTCTCAACAACCGGATTTATTAACACAAACTGGATAAATCCATGCAACGGTTTTATCTTGGCCGCTGTTAACGTATCTTATGCAATTTAAACTTTTCAGTTAACACCCATCAATTTTTACACGTATTTGCCTTATGGGTAAACGAACCCTGGTGACTTCAGCTCTGCCTTACGCGAATGGGCCCATTCATCTTGGACATCTTGCCGGTGCCTATCTGCCTGCTGACTTTTATGTAAGGTATAAGCGGATGCGTAACGAAGATGTCGTTTTCATTTGCGGTTCCGATGAACATGGTGTTCCCATAACCATTGCAGCCGACAAGGAAGGGGTCACTCCGCAGGACATCGTCGACCGTTTTCATGAGATGAACAAGAAGACGTTTGAAGAATTTGGAATTTCATTTGATTATTTCGGTCGGACAAGCGCTTCTGTTCATCATGAGACTTCGCAGGATTTTTTCCGGGTTCTGAATGAAAAAGGTGTATTCAAGAAAAAAAGTGAGACCCAGCTCTACGATGAGAAGGCAAAGATGTTCCTCCCGGACCGGTACGTGAAAGGTACCTGTCCTCATTGCAATTATTCCGAGGCCTTCGGGGACCAGTGCGAAAAATGCGGCACGTCGCTCTCTCCTTCCGACCTCATCGAACCCAGAAGCATGGTCACCGGTGATAAACCCATTTACAAAGAAACGGAACACTGGTTTCTTCCTCTCGGTGATTTTCAGGACGATCTCCAGGCCTGGCTCGACAGCACTGAAAACTGGAAACCCAATGTAATGGGGCAGGTGAAAAGCTGGCTCAAGCAGGGACTCGGTGACCGGGCCGTTACCCGTGATCTCACCTGGGGTGTACCTGTTCCCGTCGAGGGTTTCGATGGGAAAGTGCTTTATGTCTGGTTTGACGCACCTATCGGGTACATTTCCGCAACCAAGGAATGGGCCCAGCAGCAAGGTGATCCGGACCTGTGGGAAAAATACTGGCGCAACAAGGACTCAGACCTCATCCATTTTATCGGAAAAGATAATATCGTATTCCACTGCATCATGTTCCCCGCAGTACTCATGTCCTATGACGGCTACATCCTCCCAAAAAATGTCCCGGCCAATGAGTTTCTGAACCTCGAGGGACAAAAGCTTTCGACTTCACGCGGCTGGGCTGTATGGGTGCAGGAATATCTGAAGGATTTTGATCCTGACCTGATGCGCTATGTGCTGGGAACCGGTCTGCCCGAAACGAAGGATGCTGATTTTTCCTGGAAATACTTTCAGGATCACGTCAACGGCGAACTTGCCGATATTTTTGGGAATTTTGCATACCGGACACTTTCTTTCACCAGCCGGTATTTTGACAACAAGGTTCCAACGGCCGGCGATCTGAATGAAGAGGACCGCAACGCACTTGGTGAAATTGACCGTCTCAAGAAAGAGATTGAAAACCTCTATGAAACATTCCGTTTCCGGGAAGCAATTCAAAAAAGCATGAATCTGGCTCGCGCCGGAAACAAGTATTTCACAGAAATGGAACCCTGGCGCCTGAGGAAAGATGATCCGGAACGATGCGCTACGGTCCTCAACGTATGCTGTCAGATTACCGCAGCCCTCTCTGTGCTTTTTGACCCGGTTATACCCGATGCCTGCCTTAAACTCCGGGAAGCGCTGAATATCCGGAAAGCCGGATGGGCTGATATCACCGGTCAGATCCTCAAAGCCGGCAGCCCCGTGGACAAAGGTGAAATCCTCTTTAAAAAGGTGGAAGATGAGGCGATTGAAGCCCAGCGAAAAAAGCTTGAGGAACAATCCCGCGCGCAGGAAGCTTCAAAACCTGTTCTTGAACCGATCAAAAATACCATCACTTTTGATGATTTCAGCAAACTGGATATCCGGATCGGTGAAATCCTGACGGCGGAGCGCGTTCCGAAATCAGACAAACTTCTGAAAATCACGGTCGATATCGGGCTTGAAAAGCGCACCATTATGGCCGGCATTGCACAGCATGCCGATCCAAAGAAGCTGCCCGGTAAAAAGGTCGCTGTAGTAGCCAATCTTAAACCCCGTAAAATGATGGGAGTTCCCAGCGAAGGCATGATCCTGATGGCGGAAACTCCTGACGGGGATTTCATGTTCGTGACATCTGAGGCCGATAATGGAAGTGTCGTTGCCTGACGGTGCCGATACATGTTCTGTAGTTCCGAAGATTCGAAGTTCCAAAACAATGCCATGAAAGAATGCAGCACCATCAACGACTGAAGCACCATGATAGACAAAATCAACGAACCTAACGGCAATACATTGACGGTAGTAATATTTTGACAGCAAAAATACATTGATCTCAACAATCCATTGAAGTAAATCACGCAGTAAGCAGGAGTAAACATAGTGTTTCGCAACGGAGACCGGGAATCCGGTCATTTAACCAAATTAACAATCCCCTGGGGTGTCCGGCAGGATGAGCATGCCTATACCTTTCGCGTGTATTGTCCGAAGGCCGTCAGCACAGACCTTGTTCTTTTTTACAATTACCGGCAGCAGAACGGGCAGCATCACCCTATGGATAAAATGGAAGATGGCAGCTGGCAGCTGGAACTGCCCGGGCGCCATGCCGGTAAATATTATGCTTTTCATGTAGTCCACAATACGCATGAACCCATGCTGATCCAACCGCCCGCGCTCATCGCCGACCCCTGGGCAACCCAGGTGACCACCGTTAATCACTATCAACAGCACCCACGTTGCAGAATTCCTGAGCCGGATACCTTTGACTGGGAAGGGGACACCTTTGTGATTCCCGCCGAACAGCGCGATCTTGTGATTTATGAGGTGCACATCAAGGACATGACCGCGCACTCCTCATCCGGTGCCCGTGCTTCCGGTACGTACCTTGGCTTTATCGAAAAAAATATCACCGGGGGCATCGCCCATCTGAAACGGCTCGGTGTAAATGCTGTCGAGTTGCTTCCCGTACAAAAATTCGCCGGATTTGAACCCCCTTACAAACAAAAGACTCCCGAGGGAGTCAACAACAACTGGAATCCCTACAGCCGAAACTACTGGGGGTACATGACCAGCTTCTTTTTTGCACCGGAAACCATGTATGCCTCCGATGGAAGTAGCAAAGCCGGTGAAGTAACCGGTAATCCGCAAACAGCAGCCCGCGAACTGAAGCAGATGGTGAAGGAACTGCACCGGGAAGGCATCACCGTCATAATGGATGTGGTTTATAATCACGTATCGCACTACGACCAGAATCCGCTCAAATACCTCGACAGACAGGAATTTTTCCGTACAGATGTAAATGGCAGTCACACCTCGCAAAGTGGCTGCGGCAATGACCTGCGCACCGAATCACCTCACATCCGGGAGCTCATCATCTCATCCGTAAAATGGTGGATGCAGGAATTCCATATCGACGGTTTTCGCTTCGATCTGGCCAATCTGATTGATCGCCAGACCATTGCCGAAATCCGCAGAGAAGCTCAAAAGATCAATCCAAATGTCCTGCTAATCGCCGAACCATGGGGAGGCGGCTACGATCCGACCGCTTTCTCGGGCTACGGCTGGAGCGCCTGGAATGATCAGATACGCAATGGTGTCAAAGGCATCGATCCCATCCACACACCCGGATTCATCTTTGGCAAATGGCATTTCGAGTCAAGCCGCGAATCCCTTGAAAATTACATCCGGGGCACGCTCCTGCATGAAAGCAACGGCCGGTTCCATCACCAGGAACACGCCCTCAACTACCTGGAATCACACGACGGATACACTCTTGGCGATTTCATCCGCATAGCTCTGGATCACGGGAAAAAAGACACCGTTTACCAGGATAAATCACCCCTTATAGCCCTTAACGAACAGGAGATGAAATGCGCCCGCCTGGCGGCACTGTATCTTCTTACAGCGCAGGGCATCCCCATGATCAATTCCGGCCAGGAGTGGGGTCGTTCCAAGTGGATTGCACCGGGTAACGACCGTGATTCTGATACCGGCAAGCTGGACCACAACAGTTACGAAAAGGACAACGAAACCAACTATCTGGATTTTTCTGAAATCGAAGCCAATGCCGGCCTGTTTGAATATTACAGCAACCTGATCCGTCTCCGCAAGGATAATCCGCAGATGCGCCTGGCTGAGCCTCATGAAATCCGGTTCCTTCCGTTTCAGGACGCACTCCATCTCTCGTTTGAAATTCACAGCCAAAAGCAGCCGGGACAGCGCATGCTGGTGAGCCTTAATGGAAATCCGGTTGTGCAGCACACAGTTACTCTGCCTGAGGGTCAATGGGAGCAGATTGCCGACGCAACAGATATATTCCCGGACAATCCCCGCACCATTTCAGGTGATGAGGTTGTCGTTCCAGCCACATCCGGCATCATTTTACGTCAACGTCTGTCGTAAACCAACGCAATCCGGAATTCGGTGATTTTTTTATTGCTCTTAAATCCCTGTTGGTGTATACTCAACCCTTTACCTCGGATACCCTGCGATCAGGACATTGCAGGACGTAAGCGGAGAAAATATTGGCGGAACACAGGACTGAAAGAGGAAACTGGAACTCAAAACTGGGTTTTGTTTTGGCAGCTGCCGGATCGGCAGTCGGCCTGGGCAACATCTGGGGCTTTCCCACACAGGTAGCTGATAACGGCGGTGCCTCCTTCATCCTAATCTACCTGATCTGCTGTCTGATCGTGGGACTGCCCGTGATGATTGCCGAGTTTGCCATCGGCCGCAACACCCGGCGAAATCCCGTCGGCGCATTTAAAAAACTCAGCAGCGGATGGTTTCCACCTCTTATCGGTCTGTGGGGTGTGATGTGCGGTGTCATGATACTCTGCTTCTACCTGGTCATCGCCGGCTGGACCCTGGGCTTCATTTTTGAGGAGATTTTCTATTACATGGGAATGTCAACTGCATCAAACTGGGTTGCAGACCTTGGCAACGGCTTCAAGAACTCCATCTTCACCGTCCTGTTCATGCTTGCCACCATGGGCATCATCACCGGTGGCGTCAGCAATGGCATCGAACGGGCAACCAAGACCCTGATGCCTGTACTCATCCTGGTTCTGATAATCATGATCGGGTATGTTTTCACTTTCGATGGCAGCGTGGAAGGCCTGCGCATGTATTTGCTGCCTGATTTCTCAATGATCAACACCAATCTGGTTTTTTCGGCTTTGGGACAGGCCTTCTTCTCCCTCTCTCTGGGCATGGGCGCCCTGCTCACCTATGGGTCCTATCTCAAAAAAAATCAGAATATTGTAGAGTCGGCGGTGTATGTAACCATTGCTGATGTCTGCATTGCCATCCTGGCCGGACTGCTGATCATCCCCGCCATGTTTGTTGCTCAATACAGCGGGATCACCATCATGGATGATGACGGCCGGCTTTTCGCCAGCACGACACTCGTTTTTGACGTGCTTCCAAACCTGTTCAAAAGCATGGGTGGCTTTTTTGGATTGCTGTTCGGTGCCTCCTTCTTCATTCTCCTGAGCATGGCCGCACTTACCTCGACTATTTCGCTGCTCGAAGTGCCCGTCTCCTACTTCATTGATGAACACAGGCTGTCACGGAGAAGGTCCACCCTGATTGTAGGCGGCGTTGTTATGGCGGCTGCCATCGTAGTTTCGTACAATATCAACTTTATTGATATACTGGCCACGATATTCAACAATGTAGGCCTGCCGCTTGGCGGTCTGATGCTATGCGTTTTTCTGGCATGGTACTGGAAATCCGAAAATGCCATTGAGGAAATTAAACACGGTTTTGAGAATCTGGAGGATGGGTACTTTCCCGCGGTTTGGAAAATATTCATCAAATACATCTGCCCTTTCCTGATCGCACTCGTACTGATAACAACCCTCTATAATCTGATCGCCTGATTCGTTATAGCTGCATTGGTTCCAACCGGATAAAAGCGCAACAAATTTGTCTGTAAGTTCCAACAGTGGTATTTTTGTGCTTCGATCATAACCATTTGTTAGTTAACAATCTTTATGCCTAAAATAAGTACATCCGATTTTCGCAACGGTCTCACTATCATGATTAACGGTGAGATCTACAGTATTACTGAATTTCTCCATGTTAAACCCGGCAAAGGCGGTGCATTTGTCCGGACAAAACTCAAAGGTGTTACCAGCGGAAAGGTTCTTGATAAAACATTTCGAGCCGGTGAGTCGGTCGAAGCTGTTCGAATCGAGCGTCGTCCCTATCAGTATATCTATCGTGAAGGCGATATTTATCATTTCATGCACAAGCAGACCTTCGAACAGATCCCCATCCCCCGGGAAAAACTGGACCGACCTGATTTCCTGAAAGAAAACCAGGATGTCCAGGTTGTGGTGCTTGCTGAAAATGAGGAAATTCTGTTTACCGAACTGCCCGATCAGGTTATCCTTAAAGTAGTTGAATCCGATCCGGGTGTTAAGGGTGATACCGCTCAGGGTGGGTCCAAAGCCGCAAAACTGGAATCCGGCGCCACCATCCAGGTGCCACTGTTCATAAACGAAGGAGACCTTGTCAAGGTTAATTCCAAAGAGGGAACCTATCTGGAACGAGTCAAACTCTAAATCTCAAAACCACATGGATTTAAAAACAATAAAGAATCTTCTCAAGCTCATTGCCGACAGTGATGTGAATGAAGTTGAGCTCGAAGAAGGTAATTTTAAAATCAGGGTCAAAAAACGCCCCGACACCATCGTGAAAGAGGGTTCGGCTTCCATGTACATGGGCAATCCGCAGACTATGGATATCCATCATACCGGCGCATACGCTGCACCAGCCTCACCGGCTCCCGGATCTACTGCAGCCGGTTCCGCTCCGGCCGCAGCATCGGGCGAAGAACAGCAAGTCGAAAAATTCACAACCATACGTTCTCCGATCGTCGGTACATTTTACCGCTCGCCCGATCCTGAATCGGAAGTATTTGTCAATGTCGGTGACACCGTGTCCAAGGGTAATGTGCTTTGCATCATCGAAGCCATGAAAATCATGAATGAGATCGAATCGGAGTACTCTGGCAAAATCGTCAAGATCCTGGCTGAAAACGCCCAGCCTGTCGAATTTGATCAGCCTCTCTTCCTCATCGATCCATCCTGACCCTCATTATGTTTGACAAGATACTAATTGCCAACCGGGGCGAAATCGCGCTGAGAGTCATCCGAACCTGTCAGGAAATGGGGATTAAGACGGTCGCCGTCTATTCCACTGCGGATGAAAAAAGTCTTCACGTTAAATTCGCTGACGAAGCCGTCTGCATCGGTCCGCCGGCCGCAAGGGAAAGCTACCTGAAAATACCCCGGCTGATTGCTGCAGCGGAAATAACAGATGCCAAAGCCATTCATCCCGGATACGGGTTCCTTGCTGAAAATGCGGAATTTTCCCGGATCTGCGAAGAACATAACATCAAGTTTATCGGTCCGTCACCGAAAATGATTGATACCATGGGCAACAAATCCATGGCCCGGGAAAACATCATGAAGTTCGGCGTACCGACCATCCCGGGAAGTCCGGGGGTGATCCGGACAGCCGAGGAAGCGAAAAAAATTGCCGCGGAAATCGGATATCCCGTCATTTTCAAGGCATCGGCAGGTGGCGGTGGACGCGGAATGCGCATCTGCCAGGGTGAAAGCGATGTTGAACGACAACTTGTCGCCGCGCGTAATGAATCGGTAGCTTGTTTTGGCAGCTCCGAGATCTACATGGAGAAATTTATTGTAGAACCGCGCCATGTCGAAATACAAATTCTCGGTGACCGGCACGGCCTTGTTAATCACTATGGTGAGCGTGACTGTTCGATGCAGCGCCGGTATCAGAAAATGGTGGAAGAGGCACCATGTCCCATCATGACTCCGGACCTCCGGGAAAAAATGGGTCAGGCCGCCATCGCCGCCGCCGAATCCATTCAGTACGAAGGTGCCGGCACCATTGAATTTCTGCTCGACAAGAATCTCAATTTCTATTTCATGGAGATGAATACCCGGATTCAGGTAGAACATCCGGTTACAGAAGAGGTCACCAACGAAGACCTGATCAAGCGCCAGATTGAGATAGCCGCCGGAATCCCGCTCGACAGGAAAGATCTGAAAATGCGGGGACACTGTATCGAGTGCCGCATCAATGCCGAAGATCCGGAGTTCAATTTCCGCCCCTCCGCCGGAAAAATCCAGGCATTTCACCAGCCCGGCGGACACAGTGTGCGGGTGGACACCCATGCCTACTCCGGCTATACCGTTCCCCCTTATTATGACTCCATGATCGCCAAACTGATTGTGAGCGCCCCAAACCGCATGCAGGCCATCGAGCGCATGAAACGATCTCTGCGTGAATTTGTGATCGAAGGAATTAAAACCAATATTCCCTACCAGATGCAGCTGATGAGTGACCCGCAGTTTGTCAGCGGCATTTTTGACACCAAATACCTTGAAAATCATTTCAAGTTCCAACCTGATCCCTCCTAATTACATATCATTATGAATCATCCCAAAGAACTCAAATACACACGTGAACACGAGTGGATTCGCGACAACGGAGATGGCACCATAACCGTTGGCATTACAGACTTTGCCCAAAACGAACTTGGCGACATCGTCTTTGTTGAAATCGACAAGGTGGGTGAATCGGTCGATAAGGATGACACTTTCGGCACCGTCGAAGCCGTAAAAACAGTATCCGAACTCTATATGCCGGTATCAGGAGAAATACTGGAGTGGAACGAAGCCCTGGAAGGCGAACCCGAACTGATCAACGAAGATCCATACGGCAAAGGATGGATGATCAAGATCAAGATGAGTGATTCTTCTCAGCTGAACGACCTGCTTACTGTAGATGATTACAGTGAAATTATTGCCTGATCACATCTTCAACCTCACAGAAGGGACTTGCGCAGCATGACCACACCGGAAAAAGAATGGATCCTGATCCTGGATTATGGCTCCCAGTACAACCAGCTTATTGCCCGCAGGGTGCGTGAAAGCCAGGTATACTGTGAAATCCACCCTTATAATGTCGATCTGAAACAGTTTGAGTCGCATCCACCCTCCGGTGTGATCCTCTCCGGGGGGCCAATGAGCGTAAACGACGAAGGTGCGCCGGAATTCAACGAGGAAATCCTGGATCTGGATGTTCCCGTACTGGGCATCTGCTACGGACTTCAGATCATGACCCACACCAAGCTGCCGGGATCTGTTGCCAATGCCGAGAAACGGGAGTTTGGAAGGGCAAAGATCTCCGTCATCAAACGCAATAACCTTTTCGCCGGGATACCTGATACAAGCACGGTATGGATGAGCCATGGCGACCACATCGTCCGGTTGCCGGAAAATTTTGAAGTCATCGCCCGCACCGACAACGCTCCCGTGGCGGCAGTCAAGGACAGCGTAAGGCCGGTTTACGGCGTACAGTTCCACCCGGAAGTTGTACATACCGATCACGGACGCGAGATACTCCATAACTTTGTACGGAATATCTGCGGACTCACCGGCATATGGACCCCCGACTCTTTTATTGAAAGTACCATTGAACGCATCCGGGATACCATTGGTGATGGAAAAGTGATTTGCGGCCTGTCCGGCGGCGTGGATTCCACCGTTGCAGCCACACTCATCCACCGGGCGATCGGCGACCGGTTGCTCTGCGTCTTTGTGAATAACGGCGTGCTCAGAAAAAATGAATTTGAAGACGTTCAGCACCTGTACACCGAAAAACTGAAGCTTCCGGTCAAAGCCGTAGATGCTTCCGATCTTTTTCTCGACCGACTCCATGGCATCAGTGATCCCGAGCAGAAACGAAAAATCATAGGCAACGCCTTTATCGATGTTTTTGATACAGCCGTGTCAAAAGATAACGGATTCACCCATCTGGCTCAGGGAACCCTCTACCCTGATGTTATCGAAAGCGTATCTTTCCGGGGTCCGTCGGTCACCATAAAATCGCATCACAATGTGGGCGGGCTTCCCGAAAAAATGAACCTTGCCCTGCTGGAACCGCTTCGTGAGCTATTCAAGGATGAAGTTCGTAATGTGGGTCTGGCCCTCGACATCCCCAGAGAATTCATCGGACGACATCCATTCCCCGGTCCCGGCCTCTCCATTCGCATTCTCTCTGATGTCACCCGGGAAAAAGTACGGCTGCTTCAGGATGCCGATGCCATATTTGTTGATGAGCTGCGCACACGCAATCTTTATGACTCGGTCTGGCAGGCTCTTGTTGTACTTCTACCGGTCCAGAGTGTGGGTGTCATGGGTGATGAGCGAACCTATGAATACGTTGTGGGCCTGCGTGCCGTTACCAGCGTGGACGGCATGACAGCCGACTGGGCCCATTTGCCCTATGAATTTCTGGGCAGGGTATCCAACCGGATCATCAACGAAGTCAAAGGGATCAACCGTGTCGTCTACGATATCAGCTCCAAGCCGCCCGCAACGATCGAATGGGAATAGATCATGGGCAATAGGTACTATCCTGTCCGCTGCTGTAATATATAATTAAAAACATATATGAACGCTTCATTTCATTTTTTAAGGATCAGCTGTATTCTGCTGACCGGACTCATTGCCGGCATGCCACTCGCCAACCCGTCGGCAGGCAGCGCACCGTCCGATCCCGTTCGTGGCATCACTGAAGATCAGGATCAGATAATCGCATCCCCGGAGGAGTTGTTTGACCGGGCAATGGAATTTTACCGGGAATCGCAATTTGACTCTGCCGCCGCGTATTTCTCAAAAATAGATACCCCGGAAGCCCGACTTTTCGAGGGCAAGAGCCATTTTTCAGTCAGCAACTATCCACTGGCAAAAAACAGTCTGCGCAAGCTTTCGCGCAGTGATGATCCCCGCCTGCACGACGAAGGCCGATACACCCTTGCCCTTTGCGAATTTCAGACCCGCCAGTACGGACAGAGTCTGGATATTCTTTTTAATCTCAAATCGCGTCCCGCCTACCAGAATCTGCATCGTGATGCTAATACATTATACCAGCAGATCATGGGATATCTCAGCACCCAGCAGCGTAAATCTGCTTTCATGCAAAGTGAAAACCCGAGGGTTCAGCTGGATCTGTTTCGCTTCGGGCTGGACTTCATGGACCGCGCTGAGGCCATTCATCTCTATGAAGCATTGCACCCCTATTTCGAAGCCACTATTGACACCAATATTCTGGGTGCGCTGAATCGCCGCATTCAGCGATTGCCGACACAAAAAGTTGCAGCATCCTACGGGAAGGCTCCATCCGGTATCATATACAACATCGGAGTGTTGCTGCCTGCAACCGAAACGGGATCCGGTGAATGGCAAATCTCCCGCTCGCTATATAACGGGTACCTGCTTGCCGCCGAAGAATTCAACCGCTCTCAGAATGACAAATACATCCGGCTTCACCTCATGGAAACATCCGATACCACGCTGACCCTGGAAGCTGCGGTTGCCAGGCTGGCCTGGGAGCGCCATGCCGATGCCATCATCGGTCCTCTTTTTTCGGATGCTGCCTACCGCATTCGCGATATCGCCGAGTATTATCAGATACCCGTCATCCCTCCGCTTGCCAATGCCGATACGCTCAACATCAGCAATCCCTATCTCTACCAGATCAACCCCACATTTGAAACCCGCGGAAGAGCCATGGCTGCCTTCGCCGTCAGAGAACTCAACCTGGATACGCTTGCTGTAATTACGCAAAGCAACCAACCGGTCTCACGCGAGGCGCGTGAGTTCCGAAATGAAGCCGAACGCCTTGGAGCCAAGATACTTCACTATTTCAGTGAGGATTTTGAATCGCTTGCCTTTGAAGTGGATCACATTACCTCACACCTGGCAGGAAGCCGGCGTCACGTTGAGCGGTATTTTGAGGATGAGGATTTCAAACTTGTGCCCGTAAAAGGACTCTATATCTCGGTTACCGGAGGCGGATCGGATCAGCTGATAGACCTCATCCTCAACGACCTGCAGGCATTCCGGAGCAATGTCACCATTCTGAGTAACGACGAAATGGCGCATGTCAGTCTAAGCGATGACAGAAGGCGCTATTTCGATATCTATTACAGCAGTTTCTTCCACAAGGATGAAGATGACAGGAATACCTATCATTTCCGGAACAACTATGAGTCCCTGACAGGATACCAGCCCGACAATTTCGCTTTTCTGGGTTATGATGTGGCTACCTTCCTCTTCCGATCCATACGCGAACTGGAAAACCCGGCACACATAAAACAAAAACTGCGCCACAGGCCGCTTCATGAAGGGGTGATCACCCATATCGATTTCCGGGGCACGCACATCAACCAGCATCTGCATTTTCTTCATATTGAGCGGGCCGGCACTACCCTTTATCAGCTTGCGGAGGAAGACCCGGATGAAGATGAACGGGCGGAGGAAGACCCGGATCCTGAAACCGAAAGGTATGAGGATTAACAGGTCAGGATGAACCCTGCGGAACATATCAGGGCAGCCTCGCCGGCCTACTTCCTCTTAAGCGGAAGCCGGGAAAATAGTCCCAGGCTTTTCTGCGGGAAAAATCCTTCATTCACCGATCTCACATCTTCAATGGATATGAATGCCTTGGGCATCTTTTCGTGAATGATCTGTATCATCCGTTTGAGGTCCTTTCTTTTTATGATGCTCAGAATCAGGCGCACCTGACCACTGATCCCGCTGGCTGACACCGACGTCACTCCGAAATCATTCTCCTTGAGATATTCGATGAGTTCAGTGGCATCATCCGTGGTAATGGTCCGCACACACAGCAATCCCATGGCAATTTTGCCCTCCAGATATATGCCTATATAATTGCCTATTGAAAAACCCGCCGCATAGGCGATATAAAGGCCCATATTGGTCAGATGCTGAAAAATCTGACCCATTGCCAGCAGCCAGATCAGCGCCTCAAAAAAACCGATCAATGGCGCCAGCACTTTCATGCTTCGCGATACAAAAATAATACGCAGCGTGCCCAGTGTCACATCCACCACGCGGGCGGCAAAAATCATCAGCGGCAGGACTACGTAATTGAACCAGTCAAATTCAATCGATATAGATTCCAGAAATCCCATGACACCAGCCAAAAAAAAGAATTGAAATAATTGTTCTTCCTAATTTATGCTTCTTTCTTGAAGGAATTGCGAATTAATCACCTGATTGTGTCCGGAAATTAATTGTTTCCCTTTTCCTCTAATGCATTCTCCTGTCTTAACGCCTCTTCGCGTTCCATTTCTGCCCTGATGCGACGCTGCTCCCGAAGCCAGTCCGTCCATTCCCTGCTTTTCCTGCGGTGCTCGGCGTAGGTCTCCGAAAAAGCATGCCTGCCGTCAGGAGCGGCCACCATATACATGTAATTGTGCTCTTCCGGATAAAGAGCCGCCCGTAGTGAGGAGAGAGAAGGATTGGTGATAGGTCCCGGCGGCAAACCGTGCATGCGGTAGGTATTATAGGGATGATCGATGCGGTAATCGGCATACACCAGCCGGCTCCGTTCTCCCTTGGCATAGTTGACTGTGGGATCGGCCTGCAGACGCCATCGCCGGTTAAGCCGGTTCCAGTACAGCCCGCTTATGGTCGGTTTCTCATCATCAAAACGGGCCTCCCATTCAATGATCGAAGCGAGTGTTGCGATCTCATCCACATCTCTTCCCAGTTCCTGCATGCGATCGGCATACGGTTGGATCACCCTGGACTCAAACTCCGTAAGCAGCCGTTCCAGAAGCCTCGACGGCGAAGTTGTCCAGTACACTTCATAGGTATCGGGCAGGATCCGGCCGTAGAGCTGGTGCGACTCAATACCGTACCGATTCAGCAGACTGGTATCACGCATGGCCTCCTCCAGCTCATGCGTCTCAAATTGCATCTGCACGGCAATCCGCTCCTTGAGAGCATCCTTGGTGGCGCCGGGCGGAATCCGAAGCGGCATCGGGTCCTGCAAGCCCAATGCCAGTTTGGAAAAAAAGTCGGAGTAGCCCGCAGGCTCGTCAAACGTATAGCGTCCCTGGCTGAAGCGCCGCCACCCCAGTATTTCTGAAGCCCATCGGAGTTCCCCGGCATTGAAACGTATACCGTTCTCATCCATAATGACGATCAGATCTTCCAGTTCGATGGTATCGTGTATGAGCAGAACCGTGTGATCCGGTGGAGATATGGCCGAATCACTGTTCAGACGCAGAGTTCTGGATCCGTATGCAAGAAGAAAGGACAGGACCAGGATTACAGCCGCAAGGCCCCACTCTCTTGAACGGAGATGATTGAATTCAAAGTTACGCATTGGGATACTGTTACTAATAGACTTCGATAATTTCCTTGTCGTTTCTGCGCGACTGAACCATAGCAACTATGGATGTAATGCCGTAAAGCAGCAGAAACGCTGCCACAATGATGGATATGATATCCGGGAAAGCGAGCAGCAGTGCCGCAGCCAGCAATGGAATCACCGCCAGGCCAAGTCCGCCGCTCATCAATGAGCCCAGTCCGATAACCAGAAGAAAAAAAGCAAAGAAATACGGTATAAACGAAGGAAAGACAAAAATAAATATACCGGTGACCACAGATGCTGCAACCAGGAATGACGGGGCACGAAAGATGAGTGAAAGTATACCTGTGGCGATCAGGTAGCTGCCGAGAATATAGTACAGGGCATCGGGCCAGAGAAGGATGAGTATACCGGTAAGTATGGCCAGTATGGAGTTCAGTACCCGGCGTTTTCCGGGGTTCTTTTTCATTATGAAATGGATGTGTGTGGCCATGGTGCCGATCCGGTTTGTTTATTGTTCAAGGTTCCAAAAATACAAAGAACCGGATGTCAATAGAAACACCCGGCTATCCGACCCTGCTGCATCCATAAAATGAATGGACGGCAGGTCGGTCATCAGGTTGCCGACGTGCTCACCTGAAATAGAAAACAGATGCACCACTTCGCCTGATAGCACCCAAATCACATCATCAATGATACGCACCCGGGCCAGCGACGGAAACGTGCCTATGGTTGCAAGGCTTCGTCCATCATCGGTTAGAATGTGGATCTTGCCTGCAGCTGAATCGGTGATGAATAACGATTCACTGTAGTATGAAAGCCGCTCCGGCCGTTCCATATCACGGAGATCAAAATTTTGCAGATACCCCCCGTTGGCATTAAAGTGATAGACCCTTCGCGCCATGCTGTCCAGTACAAAAAGTTCGCCGAATTCATTGCTGGTCACATCATTGGGACGAAATTCGCTGTCACCCAGCGCCCATGACGGAACCGCAACACTGCGCATGTAGCTCAAATCCTCATCCAACAGGTGTACATGCCCTGAGCCGGCGCTCACAACTGCAGTATAGGTGTCCATGACAAGTGAGAGTCCATCTGGCTGGTCCAGGTCCGGCACATACCTTTGCTTTTCGGATGCCATCAATGTATCTGTTTCATTACTGATCTCTTTTTCCTTACTAATATCTGTTTCATTACTGATGTCTTCTTCCGTACTGATATCTGCTTCCACGCCTGCATCAATCCGACAGGACAGGATCCGTTGTGTTCCGGCCTCTGTGATGATGAGCTCACCATCAGATCGCATCACCAGCGACCGGGCATCGTCAAGCCCCGAAACCACATCAATAGTCGGTATGCGCAGGGTATCGGCAGCTTCTGCGGTGTGCCATATGCAAATAATCGATGATGATGTGATTAAAAATACAGCCAGTGCGAATTTGATTTTGGTCATTTTACCGCCATTCGACATAAACCTGTCCGGTCATTGCCCGTTCAACAGGCACATTTCGCTGAATGAAATAGTTGGCCGGCGGACGGAACGGATCCACCTGACCCGGATCCCAATCCCGGAGCCCTTCCCTTAATTCAAACACTTTCAGGGTATAGCGACCTGCCGGAATGCCGGTGAGTTCCATTTCTCTCGGAAAAGTCACATCACGCACGGTCACCCCCTGTTCGTCCATCAACTGGAGACGATGCATGGTCGTATCGGTGCGCGGCTGCTCGATTTCCACATTCAGGGCCCCAAGCTCATCTTCGAATAAAATCCTTGGCTGAATCGTCCTGCGCTCCAGACGTTCGTCATCCCATACGCGGATTTCATAATTTTCACCCTGAATCCATTCTCCATCCGGAAATACCAGCAGCTTGTGATCCCGCGTTTCGGCATGAGGCCAGGGACTGTGAATCGTCTCACTTTTCACGACTATCAGTGAATCCAGCATAACCGTTGTATCATCAAGCAGTTTGGCATATCGAATTACGATTGGCTCATCTGGCGAAACACCATACCTGCTTTCATTGGACACAAAGCGAGCATAGGTGGTATCCGGTTCATCGGACCCCGGAAATGCATCAATATCAAAACCGGCGCTGTTACCGGTGGCATCCGTTATTCCCTGCAGTTCAAGATTGTAGAATGTTCCATCAGGCAGCGGCTCCCGGGCCTGGGCAAACATAATATTCGGATTTTCCGGATCCACATAGAGGGGAACCGCATCGGTCTTGAATGTATGATCTTCATGGAAAACGGAGATGGTCGCATCTTCATCAAATTCGACATTTTCACTGAAACGAAGTCTGAGCCGGACATCCGACAGCATGCCGACCGCCAGCAGCATCGGTGCTATGGTATCACGACGGATCACAAACACCTTTCCCAAATCCGCCTCCCCGGCCTTTTCAAGTACCAGGGAGTCGGTTGAAAAAGGCTGCGCTGCTTCCCGTTCACGATCCCAGCGCCGGTTTCGGTTGCGGTCATCCAGCCAAAACGCCTTGTATTTTCCCTCACGGAGATAATTGAATTGAACGAGTCCGGCCGTATCGGCTTCGGCGACATAATTGGCTCCGGCTGACAAATCGACAGGGTAGCGGTACAGAACCACACGCTCACCGGCTTTACCCTTGCCGGACTGGGCATCCCTGACTGTAGCAGTGATGCTTCCATCATCGATATCCGGCCCGGTTGAGAGCGCAAGTTGAAATGGTGAAGGAATGCGATTGTTGCGGGTATCGGCCAGTTCCGTTCCAAGAGTGAAAATGATCGTGGTGGTGTCGGGCAGTGGATCATTGAACCGCACCGTAGCCGTACGCCGCCGCCAGCTGATGTCGTAATCCAGATTCAGATCCGGCTCCATCTGGAATGCATTCCGAAAACTGTTGCGATTGATATATTTTGAAAAGTGGAAACGAATGCGGTCGCCATCGAACATGGTCGTTCCGGGCGACGGTTCGGTCTCCTCGATCTCCGGGGGGGTGCGGTCGGCAGGCCCGCCCGTGGGCTGCGTGGGAGTGGCGCAATGATATGCCAGCAGAGCGATGACACATATCAATAAAAACAGAAAAACTCGGATGAATTGTGAGTGCATCAGCTGCGAACGTTATAAAGCAGATAAATGGTTACGGCAATGGCACCGGTGATGATGGCCGGCTCGCCAAAACGACGAATAAAGGATAACCGGCCTGATTCTTTTTTCTGATGGAATGCAGCCGGACCCCACGAACCCTCTACCAGCGGCACCTGATCCGTGGGGATGTCGTCTTCCCAGATAAACGACGATTGCCACGTTTTTTGTATTTCCCTGTCCGCATCCAGCCATGAAAAATAGAGATCCGATCGCAGTGTCCTCTGGCTCGTTCCTCCTCGCTGCTCCAACAGCATATGATCAGGTTCCCACTGAATGCGAATGGAATGATAACCCGGCTGTTCGGCTGCCAACCGCACCCCTTCCGAAAGCAGATAGGATTGCATCCGTGACCGTACACGAACCGGGACCATCATGTCCAGATAAATTGGCTGCGTCACGCCGGCATGCTCATCCGGCCGCTCTGAATCATCGCTGTAGAGCAGCTCAAGTAGCAGGCGTGCCGTCTCATCGGCCATGACCTCCTCGTTTGTTGGAATGGGAGTGGCATTTCCATCCTGACCGGCTGCAGCGGAAACGGCCAGCACCATATTTAAAGCATATAGAAACAGATATTTTTGTATCATAATAAAATTCAATCGGACCAGTAAACAAATCTTTTGACAATATAGTCCAAGAAGTTTTGAATTACGAACCCACTGGCCTATGTTAGAGGGTGAATTTACAACATGCCAGGCGACTGTGCTTTTTATCCTGAATCGACCTGAAACTGGCAGAAAGGATCTTTTTTGCAACCGTTAATATGAACATAGCAGAAAATGAGCATAGCAGAAATTCCGAATCCCGCTCTTTATACGGACCTGTACCAGCTGACGATGGGCCAGGGGTATTTTAAATCCGGCTACCATCAAAAAACCGCTCATTTTGACTTTTTTTTCCGTAAAGCCCCATTTTCCGGTGAATATGTGGTGTTTGCCGGACTTGCTGACCTGCTTTCCGTGCTGGAATCCTATCGATTCACCGACGATGAACGGGAATGGCTCAGGCAGAATGGTTTTGAAGCGGAGTTCTGTGATTTTCTTGCCGGCTACCGTTTTGACGGCAGCATCATCTCCGCAAGAGAAGGTGACGTCGTATTTCCGGGCGAACCGATTCTCACCGTATCCGGGTCCCTCCTTTCGTGCCAGCTGGTGGAAACCCTGGTATTGAACTTACTCAATTTCCAGTCCCTCATCGCCACTAAGGCCCGGCGTATTCGTCTTGCCGCCGGCGACTGCAAACTGGTGGAATTCGGACTGCGCCGTGGACATGCTTCCGGATCAATTGCTGCTTCGCGTGCCGCTGCTGTCGGAGGAATCGACGCAACTTCCAATGTCCTGGCAGGACGCCGATACAATCTGCCCGTTTCCGGCACCATGGCCCATTCCTGGATTCAATGCTTTGACAATGAGCTGGAGGCTTTCCGTACCTACGCCCGCATGTATCCCGACACCACTATCCTTTTGGTGGACACCTACGATACTGTCGGCTCCGGATTGCCCCATGCCATTACTGTGGCACGCGAGCTTGAGGATGCCGGGCACCGGCTGGCCGGCATTCGTCTCGACAGCGGGAATCCGCTCACACTTTCACGAAAGGCGCGAGCCATGCTCGATGAGGCCGGACTCGACTATGTCTCCATCATCGTCTCGGATCAGCTTGACGAAAACCGAATCGCGGATCTGAAAGAAAAAAATGCACCCATAGACTTCTTCGGCATTGGCACCAGGCTTATTACCGGACACCCTGACGGCGCCCTCGGCGGCGTCTATAAAATATGCAGCCTGGACGGTCGTCCCAGTATGAAATACACCGATGAGTCATCCAAGCGAAGCCTGCCTGGAATAAAGGAGATTGACCGCGAAACCGATGCGGACGTCTCTTTTCTCCGGGATATCATCCGGCTTGCGGACCATCCGCCATCCGGCGTCCATACTGAGCAGATCCGCACCGAAGTCATGAAATCCGGCCGTATCCTCGATCACCAGACGGATGTAAAAAAAATTGCAACATTCAGTGCGTCTCGCTTCGCGCAGCTTCCAGATCACATCAAACGGTTATCGCATCCACAACGTTATGATGTCAGCTTGGACAACAAACTGAAATCACTGATCGAACAACTAAAATACTGATTCATTATGAATGCACTGTTAGTGGTAGATGTTCAAAATGATTTTTGCCCTGGCGGCGCCCTGGCCGTCCCGGATGGTGATCGGGTCGTACCCGTCATCAACCGGCTGATCGAACACTTTGAGGTGGTGCTTAACACCCAGGACTGGCATCCTGATGGCCATCACTCATTTGCCTCTTCGCATGAAGGAAAAAAACCCTTTGATGTCATCCAGGTGGATTATGGGGATCAGGTGCTGTGGCCGGACCACTGCGTGCAGGGTTCGAAGGGAGCCGCATTTCACCCCGATCTCAACATCAATGCAAGTCAGCTTGTCCTGCGGAAGGGATTTCGCAAATCCATCGATTCCTACTCCGCCTTTTTCGAGAATGACCAGAGCACTCCAACCGGCCTTGGAGAGTACCTTCGCGAAAGAGGTATTACTACGCTATATGTGACTGGATTAGCAGCAGATTTTTGTGTAAAATGGACTGTTTTGGATGCCATCAAAGAAGGCTTCCGAGTCAATGTAGTTGAAGATGCCGTCCGCGGGATTGACCTGGACGGCTCTCTCGAACAGGCTCGGCAGGAAATGAGCGGGGCTGGTGCCCGGGAAACATCCTCCGAAACCCTTTTGCATCGTGTGTAACAACTGTGGAACAAACATTATGTTCCATGCAACAAATATGATTTAAGGAATTGTAACCAGAAAGAATGAAAACATTCGATGTCATTATTGCAGGCGGTGGACTGGCCGGACTTGCAACAGCAGCGCAGCTTGTCGAAAAAAACAAAAACCTGAAGGTTCTGGTTTATGAAGCCAGGCAAATCGGTGACGGTGCTTCCGGGGTGCCCGCCGGGATGGTGAATCCCGCAACCGGACAACGGGCCCATATGGTCTGGAATGCCGAGGCATGTTTCAGGATGCTCGACAAGCGTCTCGATCAGCTCAGTTCCGGCAGCAGCACCATCCTGAAACTTCAAAATGGCGTGATGCGGCCTGCTGTTGACGAATATCTGGCGGAAAATTTCCGGGCTTCCCTGGAAAACAAGCGGTGGCCGAAAGGATGGATCGAATGGCTGGAACCCGACGCAGTACGCAACAAGGTGCCCAATCTCAAAAACAGTTTCGGCGCCCTGTTCATCAAAAAGGGTAAAACTGTGCGCACACCGGAGTACCTGGAGGCGTATGCCAATTATCTTAAGGAAGCAGGTGTCAGCTTTATATTCGGTGGTCCCTACAGTATTGATAATAAGAATGGCTGGACCCTTAACAACGGCACGAATTCGTTTTCGGCACCTGCTCTTGTCATCACCACCGGTTACAAGGCCCGCGAGAATAAATACTGGAGCGAATTGCCTCTAAATGCTGTAAAAGGTCAGCTTGCCCTTTATCACTGTCCTGAAAAAGTCAGTCATATTCCAGCCATATCTGCGTACGGTTACATCACACCGGTCGATGACCACAGACTGGCTGTAGGCAGCACCTACGAGCACCACTTTTTTGATGAAAACCCCGACGCCCAGGGTGCGGGACTGCTCGATCAGAAATTTAATGAGCTTCTACCCGGACTCTATCCGAAATGCAACCGCATCGGGCAATGGTCCGGAATACGTGCAACAACCCCCGACCGTCTTCCGATAGCGGGAGAACACTATGATATGAAAGGCTTGTATGTCTATGCCGGGCTCGGATCAAAGGGACTGCTTTATTCCGAATTTGTGGCTTCCCTGCTGGCCATGCATATCACGGAGAAGAAAGATCTTCCGTTTGAGATATCACTGTACCGGTTTGCCCGCATGCAGGAGTTGCGTGAGCATGCAGACGAGCAGAATAACCCGTAAAAAAAAGGCCAGACAGGCCGTTAGACAGGCCGTCACATCCTGAAAACCTGCTAAAAACGAACCACAAAACCGCTCCAGGCCGCTGACATGTTCATCCCTCCCCGGGAGGATGCCGGTGTGGTCATGAATCCCACCGTAAATTCAAAATTCTTCAGATCAATTCCGGTGCCGGCAGACAGATTGATGGCGGAATTGCCGCCCAGTTTCATTCCTATTCGCACCGGTACCACCCCGACAATCCTGTATTCGGTCCCCAGTGCCGTGTACAATCTTCTGCTGTTGACACCACGGTTGTTCATGCCTTTGCCGATATCAAGCATCACACCAAGCCGGCCCATGGTAAGCGCACCGCCGATATTCACCACAGGGGTGAGTCCGACTCTGTGATTGCTTACTTCCCGCGGTGAAAAATTGCCATAAATATCACTGCCGATACTGTCCTCCAGTACATATTCGAGATAATTTGAGAAATCCCCGTCATGCTCTTCATCGATATACTCAAAATCAATGTTAAGACCATCCCAAAGAAAGACATCATTTGCCCGGAAGTCACCGGGATTGTCACGGAAATTGATACCGCCCATATCGGTTATGGACAGGGATGCCCGCAGAATCCGGGGACCTGATCCAATAACAGGCAATACAACATCATCCATATACCATTCAAAAGTAGCGCCCATATCCAGGCCAAGGCCCATTCCCAGGACACCTCCGAGATCTGAGAAAGAATCATCATCAATAAAATCTTCGAGGATCACATCTCTGTTTCCCTGAACTCTGCGCTCTTCGTAATAGGCCAAAAAATCATCCGTCAGGTTTCCAACGGTATGGATGTAGTACTCGAAATCGTGGGCGACACGAGACTCCAGGTCCCTTCCTGTAACCTGCAGCCTGGACTCCAGTCCCAATTTGGCGTATCCCATACCAAACAGAATTTTCGGTGCGGCACCGGCAAAAATGCGCATGGTACCGGGTGTAAAACCGGCCTGATTACGCCAAACTTCCATGGCAAAACCGAACGAGAGCTCCCACATGGCCAGCATCTCCATGTTTAAATTTACTTTTTCAGGATTCTTGAAAACATCTGTATTGAGTCCTGTAAGTGCCAAATCAAACAGCCCCTTGCTCATTCCGGCACTGCCCAGAGTTCGAGCCCTCGCTGCGGTGCTGAAAGCCATATCATCCCTTCGGTAGCTGAACCCGACAGGCACCACATCCAGGCCCAATCCCATTTGGGCTGCAGCATTCGGGCCTGTTCCGAACCATTCATCAGATATCCGAAGCGCCCGCTCGTTGTCAATAACCTCACCCCCGGTAAAATGCTTGTTGTAGAGTCCTATGTTGACAAGGCTCCCACCGGCCGATGACTGGATGCCGCCAATGAATCCGATGGTGTAACGTGTATTTCTGTCGGGGATAATGAGGTTGGCCGGATTCACAAAATTGGCATGATACCCATTGACATACGCACCGCCACCACCGCCCAGAGCGATGCTTCCTGATGTATTATGCAAGGCCTGAGACATGGCATCACCCGCAGCTGTTGCTGCAACAACAGAAATAAAACCCATGGTGATAATTAATTTCGAGGCAGTAAAAATCATGATCATCAATAATTCAATTCACTTTAACGGACGTTTTAAAGCTTGCGTTAATACTCAGTCCGATGAAGTCATCGGCCCTGACTTTAACCTCACCCGAAATATCATCCCTGCTGGTGCCCAGTGATCCCAATAATTTGATGTGGCGTGTCTTATGAAGATGGTCGAGCTGGTCGGCTGTGAGCCTGATTTCAGTCATCCCGCTGCGGGGCTGCCTGACAAACCGTGACTCCTCATTGATTTCGGCTCCTTCAATCTCGAATGCAACAGGCTCGATCGGCACCCCGTGGCCGGTGGTGATCCCGTTCTCATTCGCATCAAGAAATTCGAGCGTGAAGCCCGTATCAAAGGGAAGGCCGTTTTCATACATTACATACAGGACTGCTTCGGTCAGGCCGAGATCGTCCTCCGGTGACGGCATGCCAGACAGATCCGCTGAAATAATATCTTCAATCGTTGCCGGCTCCCCTTCTGCCGTCAAGAGATTTATCGGAATATCGATCCCCATTCTGGCGTCAAAATCAACCGGATTGACCACAAACCCTTCCCCGCCATCGGGATTCACAACTATTTTTCCAATAAAACGCAACTCCACCGGGAGATTGCTCAGAAAGTCTTCCACATTGGTGGTTTCGGAATCAAAGCGCACAACTTGGTTTCGCAGAACTTCACCGATACTCTGCGCGGGTTTCACTTCGAACTTGATCAGGTCGGAGCGTGAAATCTGGGCGCCCCGGGCATGAAGATTCCCATAACTGTCGCCCGAGACAACTTCCCGTTCAGAACCCGGTTTTGCTGACAGATAGACTTCATCGCCCTGGTTGTTTATTCCCAGTATCGCTGCAATAATAGTGCCCTTAACACCCAGATTGGAATCGTAAATAAGGTCAAATGAGGGGTTAACAAGCTGCAGTCCGGATAACCGTTCAGACAACTCCTCAAGATCATCAAGTTCGGTTACCTCTGCCTCGTTATCATTAAACAGATCGAAAATACCATCATCCCCATCATCATCCCCAAGAAATTCAACTCGTGTCTCAACAATTCCATAAGCAGTTTTAATGCTCAGATCGACGATTTCAGCCATGGCACGGAAGCGGTCTGTGGCGCGAACCGTCCGCATGGTATCATCACCGACAGCATCTCTCGTATTCTCCGTAATTGCGACCATATGGTAGACCAGCTTGTTGTCCTGAGCATATATTCTGACATTTTCAAGCGAGTGATTGACTTCAGGCTGCGGATATCCGGTGTCGGAACCCCGGCGAATCCGGTTGGTTCCGGAAAACTCAAACCAGAGCGAATCGGCCGGATGGTACAACCCGCTGCCGTCCCTGTCCTGCCTGATGCCCGGAAACGAGATGATCAAGGTGTCGATATCAAGGTCTATATCATTGACGATACTGCCGATTTTCAACATTCCGGATGCAATCTCAATATAGTGATCCGGTTGTGACAGCCGGAAGTCCCCTTCCTCGAGTTCCGCTTCGCCCGAGATGGTGAAATCCTGCGCCGACAACACAGCGGATGCCGATTGCAGCCGCACCGATCCCTCCAGATCGGTGACAATCAGATCTGTAGCATAAACGGTAACAGTCTCTTCGGTTCCCGGTGATGAAGCCGTTCCAGTGTAGGCGATCCGGTTGGAAATACCTGTATTTTCAACCGGGACTACCTCAATGTGCGTCTGTTGCGCGGGAATTGTGATATCGCTGATCTCGGCGATATCGGATCCAGATGCAAAAAACTGACCCGTATTTTTTGCTGTAAATCCATCCGCATTGTACAACCTGAGATGATCAATGACCAACGGGATATTGCTTTCATTGCGGATTTCAAGCCGCAGCTCCCCTTCCTCCACTTCGGCATTTACGAAATCACCTTTTACATCTTTGGTATCTTTAAGAGGAATACCCTCCTGGGGATCAATGTCGGATCGGGCTTCAACAAATCTCAGGTCACTTGTCAGGGGTGATATCACAAAGTAATCGTCTTTGTCCAGTGTAAGCCCTGCTCCGCCGATTGTACCAATACTGATTTCGTAGAAAAGCTCCCGCGTCAGCTTTTCGCCCGCAAGATTCAGGATTACCTCGGCCGACTCTCCTGTATCCAGGTTGTTTGCACCCGGACGGGTAAGATTCACCAGTTCCTTTGATTCGTCAAGCATATCCCCGTCGGAATTGCGGATGGTCATCACTGGCATGCCTGTCAGCGTGCTGTCCTGCAGTGACAGTGCGGTGTTGTTTGCCATGACCAATTCAAGCTGAAAATTCTCGCCCGTTGTTGGATTGTCAGCTACAATGGCGTATTCAAAATTGGGATTGGATGATTCAAGGGGTTCTCTCACCGGGTTCAGTATCTGGGAACTGATATTGCCTGTCGCGTTTTGTACAACAAGGTCTTCCTCTACTGACTCAGCAGTGATGGACCCGGGGGAGGTCTGCATGAGCTGGGCCTCCCATTGAACCTCAACCTCAAATGCCAGGTAAGCCTCCAGCTTGTCTCCCTGGTTGAACAGTACAATGTCATTTCGTGACTCTCCGTTGGGAATCGCACCCAACGCAAGCACGGTTCCAACGGGGCTCGGCTCCGCATCGGCATTGCTGACAAGGGTTGCTGACAAGTTCTGGATATCGAAGCCAAGATCGTTTGAAAAGAAGAAGCGAATCCCGCCGCTTTCTATTTCAGCCCGTTCAAAACCCGGCGCCTCAAGCTCAATCATGAAGGTCTGGGTCACCGGTCCCGGAACCGGATCGCCCGGACCGAAGTCCCCTTCATCCAACCCTGTCGCCTTCCCAAACCCTGCACTGCCAACAGCGTTGATTTCAATTTCAAACACTCCGATCTCCACCTGCTCTTCTTCAAGCTCTTCAGGCTCGCCGCTGAACTCACCTATTTCCGACTCAAAAGATGATGAAAAATCATCAATTTCCAGGTTTCCAATTTCACCTTCAAGCTCGGTTGGATCCACATCAACTTCGGGGATGATGTCCTCAAAATTACCGATTTCAAAATCGATCTCGGTAGACAGAAAGACGAGTCCGTCTGACCCGACCGCAAACAGATCCTGAAAGTTTTCGCTTGTTGTATCGATAATGGCTCCTTTTCCATCACCGATAAACTGATAGTTGGTTTTCTTTATCAGTGGAATATCAAACGACTGCTGAAGCTCGAAGTCCGGGCTGGAAGGTCGCTCACACGAGATTCCAAATAGCAAGATTGATGCAGCAATGATAATCCTGATTTTCTTCATCATACCGGGAGTAATAGTACCAATAAAGTCTGTGAGTGATAAGCAAAAAATAATTCAAGTGTTAGGCATTGCTTTCCAGTCTTACATTTCAAGGCAAAACCCCATACCAATAATAAAGCCCATACCAATAAAATAATGCAATGTAATGTAATGCTGATATCCTGAATGTAACCAGAATTTTCGAAATAGCAATACCCTAATCTGCAGGAAAACCATGAACCGGATGAGGGATTCCGGTGATGATACACGGTGTCGGGAGCGGAGAGAGAGGGATTCGAACCCTCGGTACCCGGTTAGGGCACACTCGCTTTCCAGGCGAGCCCGTTCGACCACTCCGGCATCTCTCCGTTACGTGTCAGACCTGGTTGAGCAAGGTTGCTAATATATGACAATTAGCGGGTCGTAGCAACACGAATCGATGCATCAGATACAACGGGCGCAACTGGTCTGAGATCCATATAGGCTCCGTTTTCATTCATCATTTTTCACAAAAGGAACCAATTGCGATCTGCATTTATAAATTACGGGGCATGTTATTCAACATTGCGTAATTATCATTACGCGCAATTTATGTTGGCGTAAATACCTACGAATATTGACTTACAAAAAAAAATATTGCATTAATCAAAACTGTGCCATACATTCTCGATGGTCACGGAGGTGAAAGCAGGGCGTAAGAGGTAAATGAACTTTTATTTTGGATCGTCCCCAACTCAATATTCGAAACATTCGACTCCGACTTGCACGCTTGGGGGTTGGAAATCACAGCCCTGCAGAAATCCTCAACTTTGATGGAAATCTTCTTCTTAACCGCCGTGACATGCTTGCGGTCATGGCTCTGATAGGATCCATCCCATTGCTCCGCACCATAGGCACCACATGGTTGGGGAATATCCGGATGGAGAGATCAAAGGGAAAAGCGGTCTTCATCTTTAGGGGGAAAGAGCGATGGGTAATCAATGAGAAAAAATTTTTAGGCGCTCCCAGGCTCACGATTACCCGGAATAACAAGGAAATCGTCGTAAGACTTGTTGGAGCGTTCTATGCGGGAACTCTCATCCCGGCTGATTTTACGTGCCGGTTACGGCCAACTCTTCGCGGCTGGACAATGGCCATGATGACAGATACCGGAATCAACACTACCGTGTCTTTTGAACGTTGGTTGCTTGGGATGACCCGCTTGGCCGGAACTGTTGCGAAGAAAATTGAAATCACTCGCCCATCCTGTACGTTTCAGGCTAGTATACCTGCTGGAACCATCCACTCCCTGACCTCCGGATGGGTTCATAACTTTACAGATGGGAACAAATTTCCTATTACACTGTCTGGGGCCGGTTTTCTATCGAATGGAATAACCATAAGACCACCACCGGATGACGCACCCTCGCTGTTTTTAAGGCCGCCATCACGCCGATCCATTTTATCGATCGACACACCGGAGGCCCATCTTGGCATCCAGACCGCACCATCAAGAGGCAAACAGGGATTTTCCATTGCAAAAACAAGATTTTGCCAGATGACAGTGGAACTCGGCGAAACAATTCGAAGAATCCAAAGAACGGCCATTCTTGCTCATTCTGATCATTTTGATAAACCCCTGCGAATCCATCCTTCACCTGATTTGAAGAATGCTTCAGGATCAGCACAGTATCTCACGGCCCGACGCCTGACTTATGCCGCTGAATTCAACGAAAAGGGAAACCATGAGTTTGTATTGGCATCAGCCGCCGAACAGAATCGATGGATATATTCCGGTGACCAAGGAATGATGCTTGGTTGCAGTGGCTATGGCAATGACATGGAATTTGAGATTCGGAACAGTGAGCTGGTGCGTTCTTCCTGCAAGGCGCAGATGCTTGCCACGATGCTGCCGCCGATAGGATCCCGGGTGATTACACAACCTGTTTACCTCACTGAACCCGTACCGATTGACATAACTTTTGACAATACAAAAAAACAGAAATCTGGATCATCGACAGGCAACGAAATCCGGATCTCTGCGATCGGGAGAAAACCGCCGGTTTTGCTATTGAACGACCCAACAGTTGAGCTGATCCGGCCGGATGATCTGGTGGTGCAACGTTTTCAATTTGTGAATATGCAGTTCCAGGGCGAGGGAATTGATCGCGT
>SLKA01000130.1 GCA_007134845.1 Balneolales bacterium | reverse complement strand
GCGATCCGTCGGCCGCCCGAACGGCCCGCAACAACTACCGGTGCTTTACCCGGCATCGTGACATGCAGGCTTATCTGCAGATGGTCCACCAGACCCGGGATCATTGCGGGGATGACATCGAAGCGGTTCATCAGCTGCTGGAGGAGAACAGGGAGGCCTGGATGGCCGCCGACTCGCTGCGATTTGTGCGCGCCTGGCAGGGGTCCCGCATGGTGATCCATGCAGAGCGCCACATAAGAGGCAATCTGACCCGTGGTCCCGAATCGTGGAACCATCGTGTCGAGCATTTTTACGATGCCGCACGCAACCTGCTGGAATGGTACGGCGATGATGCGCGGGGCATCGTCTGGGCGCACAACACCCATATCGGAGATGCCCGCGCAACCGATATGCGTAATGCCGGTATGAAGAATATCGGCCAGATCGCCCGTGAAGAAATGGGCGAAGACCAGATTTATGCCATTGGCCTGGGCACCTACAAAGGCGAGGTACTTGCAGCGCGGCAGTGGGAAGGCTCCATGGAGCTGATGCAGGTGCCCGCAGCCATCCCCGGAAGCTATGAGCACCTGATGCAGCAGGCCGGGATATCACCCATGCTGATGCTGTTTGATAATCCCGAAGAGCACCAGCCGCTGCTTCAGCCCCGTGGTAACCGTGCTATCGGCGTGGTCTATCATCCCGAAAGGGATGCCGCACAAAACTATGTGCAGACCATCATGCCTTTGCGCTATAACGCATTCCTGTTCTTTGAGGAAACACAGGCGCTGACGCCGCTGGAATAAACAGACAGCCGGATCAAGACCCGTTGCTTCAGTCCGTCAGCGAGTGCGCAATCTGTCTGCTGAATGCCGGAAGGTCGGGCGGAGTGCGGGATGTGATGATATTGCCATCCACCATCACCTCAACATCCTCGAACCGGGCTCCGGCTCCGGTAATCTCATCCTTGATACCACTCACGCCGGTAAGCGTGCGTCCGGATATAACACCAGCTGTGACCAGCACCTGCGGACCGTGACAGATGGCAGCGGTAGGCTTATCGGTACCGACAAAGTCGCGAACAAAGGCAATTACGTCGTCATGCTCCCTGAGATTGGCAGGTGAATGTCCGCCCGGAATAACCAACGCGTCAAAGTCGGCCGGGGTGACTTCGTTCACTGTGCGTTCAACCCGGGCGGTGACATCACTGTTGTAAGCCTTGTATTCGCCCCGCTCAACACCGATCACGGTGACATTGGCGCCATGATTGATCAGGTATCCCATGGGAAACATGGTTTCGCCGTCATGAAATCCTTCGGTGATGAGAAACGCCACATTCTTGCCATGAAGCAGTCCGGGTTCGCCTATGATATCTTCGGCCTTCCTGCCTTCACATCCGGCAGTTATTAGCAGTGCAAGCGCAAATATGACTGGTATGCGGAATCTATGTAATATTGACATATAACCTCCGTGCTTGTGTCCAATATTTTTCGGGTAATACACTGGACTATATGTAACGCACCGAGACATGATTTCTTTCTTTTTTTTTGATGAATACACCACTTTGTTCGGGGAAATTCTGCATATTTGACAAGGCTGATGCTGCCATGCTGTCGCCGTCTCGATCTACTGAAAATAAATGTAAGAAGGTTTCATCACCCTTTAAATAATCCGATTATGACTTTACGATGTGCAGGCTTGGCACTCAACGTCACACTGCTCCTTTTTCATTCTTTTGGATGCGGTCCCGCCGATACACCCGGGGATCACTCTGATCTGCCGACGGAAACCGATCCGCTGCTCACCGGTGACAGGCCGGTTCTGATTGCCAACGCGCTGATTGTCGACGGCAGCGGCAGCAAACCCTTCAGGGGCAGCCTCCTGATGGAAGACGGTCGGATCGCCGCAATCTACTATGATGACGATAAGGGCAGCGCAAACGGCAGCAAGGAAACGTCAGAAACGGATGAACAAGCTGCCGGTGAAGGTACCAGTGAAAAAAATGAGGGGATTGAGAATGATGCGGACGCCGAGCTGTTTCGCATTGATGCGTCGGGAAGGGTGGTCGCGCCAGGTTTCATTGATGCCCATTCCCACGGAAATCCGTTATCCACACCGGAATTTGACAACTTCCTGCACATGGGTGTCACCACGATCACACTCGGCCAGGATGGTCGCAGTCCCGAATCGGGGAGCGTTGCCGGGTGGATGGACCGGGTGGATTCTGCCGGAACCGGCGTGAACATCGTTCATTTTATCGGACACGGGACCGTGCGCAACAGTATAGAAGCGCCGCCGGTAACCGGACTGCAGTCCGATATCCTGGAACAAATGCAGGAGATCATCGGTGACGCCATGCGTGATGGCTCATTCGGACTATCGACAGGGATCGAGTACAACCCCGGATATCATTCCGATATCGAGGAGCTCGCTGCAATCGCCCGTCCGGTGGCACAATACGGCGGGCTTGTCATGAGCCACATCCGCAGCGAGGACGATGATCTTGTGGAGGAGGCCATCCGCGAATTGATCGAGCAGGGACGCCGCTCCGGAGCCCGGGTGCATGTTTCTCATATCAAAATCGTATATGGGAAAGGGGAGGATCGCGCCGAAGAGGTGCTTGCGG
>SLKA01000014.1 GCA_007134845.1 Balneolales bacterium | reverse complement strand
GTAAGAGCCTTGAGCTCATCGATTTCATCCCTGGTCAACGTAATCTTGTATTTCTTCATGGCGTTTTTGCCATAAAGATAGCATATTTACCCGAAACTATAAAGTTGACATGACACTAGTCATCAGCAATCCAATTATCAACCCGGATGTGATTCCTGATCCTCACCGGTTTAATGGTTGGAAAAAGCGAACGTCACGTCAATATGATAAATACTGACTTCATGCGCAATTGATAAATCCGCATCCTGAAACAAAGCCCGAAAGTTATTGCCGGGAGTCAGGATCCGGATTACATTCCAATTCATTACATCCCAATTCGATGTGAAATTTATACGGCTTTTTATTATGTTGCAAGTCCATATTTAACAATAATTTTTATCATTATTTCCTGGTTTTGTGCATTTCCTTTCGAAAGTAATAATCCTTCCAGCACTTATTTGTTTTTTTATCATCCTGCCGACCAATACTCATGCCGCCCCGCCTGCATACGACGCCGGAATCACCCGACCTGATTCGATCATTTATCGTGAACTTGACGAGGTGGTAATCAGCGCCCGCCGGACCCCGGTCCTTCGCTCGGAGGCGATGCGGTCGGTCCGGATAATTGACAGTGAACAGATCCGCGGGGCATCCGCTCATGATCTTGCGGGACTCCTGGCATCTGTGCGAAGTGTTGATATTCGAAACCGGGGCACCTTCGGGATGCAGGCTGATGTGAGCATTCGGGGCGGCACCTTTGACCAGACACTGGTCCTGCTCAACGGGGTTAATGTTACCGATCCCCAAACCGGCCACCACAATCTGAATGTGCCTGTCGATCTGCAGAGTATTGACCGGATTGAAATACTGCACGGTTCCGGAGCACGAATATTTGGTCCGAACGCCTTCAATGGGGCGATCAATATCATTACAAAAGAACCCGGGGAGCCTCACTTACGCGTTTCTTTAACCGGCGGGCAGCATCAGTTCGGTTCTGCTGGATTAACTGCCGGATTCAGCAGCGGAGCGGTCAGGCACCACCTCTCCCTGAATGGAATGACCAGTGACGGTTTCGTTGAGAATACGGATTTTCGCACCGGTAATCTTTTCTATCGCTCCCGGATGGATCTTCTGAACGGCACCCTTGACCTGCAGGGCGGTTATAACGAAAAATCATTTGGTGCCAACAGTTTTTACACCCCCCGGTTTCCGGATCAGTACGAACACACCCGCACCGGTTTTGCATCGGTCCGCTGGCTGCCCGGCGGATCCTTTCGGCTCACACCGGTCATCTACTGGCGCCGTCATCATGACAGGTTTGAACTTTTCCGGCACGAAGCGCCTGACTGGTACACCGGTCACAACCACCATCGCACCGATATCATTGGAGCTTCCCTCAACTGGGTGCATGTGAGCGCTTTGGGCACCAGCTCGGCGGGACTCGATTACCGGTATGAGCACATTATCAGCAATGTTCTCGGGGAAGAGATGGCTAACCCTGTCAGCGTTTACACACACGCCTACAGCCGGGACGGTATCAGCCTGATGCTGGAGCACAGCCTCACTCACGGATCGTTTTCCCTGTCGGCCGGCACCCTCATCTTTGCCAATTCCGATCTGGACGCCCCGTTCACCCTGTTCCCAGGCATTGACGTTGGATGGCAGTTTCGCCACCACTGGCGCTGGTACGTTACCGCAAATCGCACGCTTCGTCTGCCTACCTTCACCGACCTGTTCTACAGCGGTCCGGATAATCTGGGCAACCCTTTTCTTGAACCCGAGGAGGCCATATCGCTCGAAACCGGCGTCAAAGGCATAGCGCGGCAATTCCAATTTGATGCTGCTGTTTTTCGCCGGTGGGGCGTAAACATGATTGACTGGATTCGCCGGCCGCAGGATGATCTTTGGCGCAGTGAAAATCTGACCGAAGTCAATATCACCGGCTTTGAGGCAGGTGCAACCATTTTCCTTGGCAGTCAGCCCCGTTCCGGAACCAATGTCCGCGCTTCTTCCCCCGCTTCATCCCGCACCTCATACCGAAAGACATCCCGCACCTCTTCCCGCACTCTTTCTGTGCACTACACCCGGATCCATGCCGACAAATCGAGCGGTGATTTTCTTTCCAATTATGCACTGGATTATCTGAAACACAAAGTGGACATATCCCTGTCCTATCCGCTTTCAGAACGGATAGGTATCCGCACTTCCGTCACCTGGCAGGACCGGGCCGGCAGCTATCTGTTTTTTGATGATGGCGCATTTTCAGATATTCGCGATTATGATCCCTTCTGGATGATGGACCTGAAGCTGTTCTATGATATCGGATCAGTGCGCCTCTTCGGTGAAGCTTCCAACATGCTGGATACCCGGTATGCTGACATAGGCAATGTGCCTCAACCGGGGCGCTGGGTTCGGGGTGGCATTGAAGTCGCTTTCAGATGATGGCATATCAGATGATGGCCATACGCTGCCGGAATTTCGGCAGTCACAATTTGGACTCGGAAATAAGTCGACGGTACCATGAAACCAACGTATCCTGACCGGCACCGAGATAGTACATGATAAAGATCAGCGTGAAAATGAGTTGCAGTCTCAGAAACCCGTTTTCGCGATATTTCCGGGCAGAGGTTACCACCACATCATCAAGAATGACAAAAGCACCGTCTCTGCGCAGCCTCCGTATAAACTCATTGTCTTCCATAATGATATGATCTTCCCTGAATCCGCCCAGGCGCTGAAAAAGTTCGGAGCGCACAAAAAGGCTTTGGTCCCCGTAGCGAAACGGGAGCAGATCAAACCGGGTAAACCAGGCGTAGAAACGCATGAGGATGGACGGTTCGTCAAATGAAAGACGATAGCAGCCGGAGCGTGCACCTTTAGCAGCCGCTGTGACAATGTGCCGGAGTACACCGGGTGGCGGAATCGTATCGGCATGCAAAAAGTATAGCATCTGGCCCTCCGCCAGCTCGGCTCCATAATTCATCTGTGCGGCCCGGCCTTTGCGCGGCGATTGCTCGCATCTGACACCGGCTTCACATGCAATACCGGCTGTGTTGTCCGTACTGCCTCCATCCACCAGAATCAATTCGTATGAAATGTCTTCCAGTTCCGGGTCATTTACGGCGGACTTGCCATCGCTTTTCATCGCAAGGACCGATCGAAGCTCCCCGAGAAATGCCGCAAGACCAGCTGCTTCGTTGAAAACCGGTATAATGATACTGATCACCGGTTTCTGTCCCCTGCCGGACCTCGCTGATGCTTCTTTTTCCGGGCCTTCTGCTGCGTTATTTTCCTCCTGCCTCTCCGGCAGCAAATGCTTCAGTTTCTGATAATCCTCCAGCGTATCCATGTCACGAAGCTCAGGCAGCCGCGTCGTTTTCAGACCTGCATCCCTGAGATCGTGCATCGTCCGGCTGAATACCGACCCGGTGCTCCACTGTTTGTTTTCGAATAATTCCGGATGCAGCGCTCGCATCCCCAGCAGATAGTAACCTCCGTCGGTGGCCGGACCGATAACCGCATCATGGGTTTTCAGGTCCGCCAGAGCCTGGTTCAGATGGACGGTTTTCAGCTCCGGACAGTCGCTTCCGATGATGACCACACGATCATAACCCGCGGCAAACACGTCATGGAAGGCCTGTTCCATTCGGCGTCCGAGATCATCGCCCTGCTGTACCCTGAGTTCTGCGCCCGCAAATACCGGTGGTGTTCCGGATGGCGTTTCAGACGGGCTGCCCGGCCACTCATCCGGGATTTCACGGCTGAAATATGCAAAACAATCGGCATCCGCCTCTAAAACCTGATCCATGGTACATTCCACCAGCCGGAGATAGACGTCCATCGCCTGCGCATCCCCCAGATCGACAGCCAGCCTGGTTTTTACGGTGCCGGCATACGGATTTTTCACGAATACGATAATTGCGCTTCCATTGCCGGCAGAGGTCCGGGCGGACCGGGTATCATCGTTATTTTCCACCATATTCGAGTTATTACATTCCCGTGGTTACAGAGCCGGATTTACGCACTTGCACAACCGGATTTACACAGTTGCACCACCGCAACTGCTTCCCGCGCCGGCGGTGCAGCCAAAGCAGTGCTGATTCACCTGTATGTCGCGGTTGGTCAGACGGTCCACATCAAATTCACTAATATGTTTAGCGCTGTTTTCATCGATCGGAATTTCGAGCATCTGGTTGAAGTCACAGTCGAACAGATACCCCTGCCAGTTGACTGAAATCGTATTCCGGCACATCACCCCCTCTGCCGCAGCGGGATTATAGGCACAGACCAGTTTTTCCATATACTCCTCAAGATTGCCGGAGATCACCAGAAATTCCAGGTACCGGCTGATTGGCAGATTGGTGATGGTGAACAGCTCATTGAACTCCACACCGTGCTTATCCCGCAGGTTCTTCTTGAATTCGGCTTCCAGCTCCGACTGATCCGACGGCAGAAACGCCCCGGCCGGATTGTATACCAGATTCAGCTCCAGCCCGGTCCCCGGTTTTCCGTACCCAATCTCATTCAGCTGTTTCAACGCCTCAATCGAACGGTCGTACGTCCCCTCACCCCGCTGGCGGTCGGTGGTGTATTTGTTATAAAACGGCAGTGAACAGGTGACCTCCAGACCGTGCTTTTTGAAAAACTCCGGAAATGCGCGGTACTTTTTGTTGGTGGTGAGGATGGTCAGGTTGGATCGCACGATGATTTTGCGGTCCGACCGGCTGATCTGCTCCACAAACCACTGAAAATCGGGATGCATTTCGGGCGCACCACCGGTGAGATCAATGGTGTGAATATCCGACTTCTCGATCGCTTGAATGCAGGATTGCAGGTTTTCACGGGACATCATCTCGGTGCGGTCCGGACCGGCATCCACATGACAATGCCTGCACGTCATATTGCACATGTATCCCAGGTTGATCTGGAGTATTTCAATCTGTGTGGGACGAAGGGGATGGAGGCCGGTTTGCTCCAGCATTTGCTCAAACCGGGGGAGCGTGCAGAGCTTCGGGGTGTCCTGGTTGATAATATGAAGCTGTGTTTCAGGATTCGAGAGGTTGTGCTCGCGGGACAGCAGGGAATGTACCTTTATCATGATCACATTCCGGCTTTTTTTGCCTGATTCATCATTTGCACACCATGAACCAGCGAAGCTCCGCCACGGATGGCACAGGCTACATGGACCGCTTCCATCATTCCGCCTTCCGAGACGCCGTGTTGCATGGAGGCTTCGGTGTAGGCATCGATGCAGTACGGACACTGGACCGTATGCGAAACGGCAAGAGCGATAAGCGATTTTTCCCGGGCTGTCAATTCATCACCCTCAAAAACAGAATTGTAGTAATCAAAAAATTTGGAACCCAGCTTTTCATTCCATTCCGTTACTTTGGAAAATTGCCGGAGGTGGTCGGAGTCGTAGTAGTTTCTGCCCATAGGTTTAAACCATATATATAATACCTGGATAACCAGGTTGCATTAGTGTTTTTATTTCTTATAAAGAAAGATCATTCATCATAAACCGATTACAAACCGGCCACATATTCCGCAGCTGCCATCAGAATATCACCGCTGATGCGCCTGGAGTAATCAGGATCGACATACTGAAACCGGATCACTCCTTCCTTATCCAAAATAAATACAGCAGGCACCGGAAAGATATAGTTCCCGGCAGGTGTTGCTGTATGGCCGGTGCGATCGACCAGCGCCGAAACCTGTTCCGGGTCCGAAACCTGAATTGCCACGCCAAACTTCCGGGCTGCGGACCGGTCCGTATCCGATAGCAGCGTGAAGGCGGGTTCATGGCCGGCCAGGCTTTCCCTCAGCTGTTCGGGGCTGTCCGGACTTATGGCAACGATTGCCATGCCAAGATCGCGAATAGCCTCTTCCTTCGCAGCAAGTTCGGCCAGATGCCTGTTGCAAAACGGACACCAGCCACCGCGATAAAAGATGACCATCACCGGTCCTTCAGGATGCAGCTCACGCATTTGCACAGACTCACCGGTTACCGTACGCAATGTCACATCAGGTGCATCGGCGCCAATGAGCAAGGGCTGCACTTCAGTTGCATCATCCGGCAAATTTTCATCACTTTTCACATGCCGGTCGGCCAACAAAGGAGTATCAGCAGCGATTTCAGTTGCCATTGCAGTTGCAGTCGCAGACACTAACAAAAGGACCAAAATTGAAAAATGATGTTTCACATGCATGACACCAGTCCTTTTTTTTGCTTTTTGTTTCATAGTAATTGTTTTTGGAGGGATTTTATTGGGATTGTGTTTGGGATTTGATATTACGTTCGGATCAGATGATGCGGTCCGGATCACTCAGATCGGGAAGCGCACCACGATACCGGAACAGACGCCTGATCCATTTGACAAGAGACAGGCTCTGATTTTTGATGTACCACTGATCAGCTGCCCTGCGGGCACCCAGCGCATAGCTGGGGTAAGGATAGATGGTATCGGCCATTTTCTTGAGCGAGACCCCGTTCTTCATCGCCAGGGCATACTGACTGATCAGCTCGCCGGCATGCGCACCAACAATATCAGCTCCCAGGATACGGCCGGACATCTTTTTGGCGTACACATGAATCCAGCCTTCGGTTTCTTCATCCGTTATGGCCCGGTCGATCATGCTGTAGGGAAAGCGATAGACTTCAAATCGTGTCTGTTTTTGCTCCAGATCCGACCGGGTTGCGCCGACATGCGCCACCTCCGGATCGGTGTAGGTCACCCATGGCACATGCTTGCTGTCTATTTTCATCGGGACCTTCAACAGCGCATTCATCGCTGCAATCTTGGCCATATGCTCCGACATATGCGTAAACTGAAAGCGTCCGGCCACATCGCCTATCGCGTATATGTGCCTTTTGCTGGTGCGGCACGCATCATTGACGGTAATTCCCTTGCGGGTATAATTCACACCAGCGGCTTCGAGATTCAGTCCTTCCAGCTGAACACGTCTTCCCGTCGCAAGAAGCAGCTTCTCAGCCTCAAGCACCTTGCTCTTGCCATCATTCGTCCCGGTACCACTTTGTCCGGAACCCGTCTTTCCGGATCCCTCCTTCCCGGAAATAACGACCCTCACCCTGCTGCCATCCCCCTCTACGGAGTCGACTGAAACACCGAGATGGAATTCCACTCCTTCCATCTCCAATTTTTTCTTAAGAATATCCGTCATTTCCGAAGGATCCTTGGGGAGGATACGATCCCCCATATCAACCACACTCACCTTTGTTCCCAGCCGCTGAAACGCCTGGGCCATTTCTGTTCCGATCGGGCCGCCACCCACAATCACCATGCTTGCGGGCAGGTCTTTCAGATCAAACAAGGTGTGATTGGTCAGATATGGCGTCTTATCCACACCCGGAATCGGCGGCACGAATGCCTGACTGCCGGTAGCGATAATGATGAATCGTCCGGTCACTTCCCGTAATTCGCTGCCGGATTTTTCGATTTGTATGGTGTAAGGATCCATAAATGATGCGGAACCCTCAACCACATCAATCCCCATGGCCCGGAATTTATCGGGATGATCCGCTTCTTCATAAATGTCTTTGCGGATGGAGTCCAGCTTTTCCGAAACCTCTTTGAACGGGACGGATGCACCCATGGACGATTTTTTCGCCTGATGCAGCATCACTTTGCTCGGTACACATCCGTACCAGGTACAGTCGCCCCCCAGCTTGTTCTTTTCGACCATCAATGTTTTCGCTCCAAGACTCGCACCGATGCCGGAAGCCGTAAGTCCGGCAGCACCGCCGCCAATAACGATCAGATCATACTCCTTCTTCATTTAAAACCTCTTCCCGTTTTGCTTTTACTTTTTTCCAGGTTACATACAAGGCATAGGCTATTATTGCGACGATGAACGCATACACCCAAAGCGGGACATTTTGACCCACCACAATCAGATATACATAAGCAGACACCGCACAGCCGCTCATCATCAGCACCGGTCCGGCTATGGCTTTTTTATTCCTCAGATTGTGGACCAGCCATGCAATGGCCAGCCAGAAAAACGGGACGGCCCCCACGTAGATACTTCCAAAGATGACCGGATTCACCCCGTAGGGTTCTCCGAGTCCCATAAACCAATCCAGAATTTGTTCCCAGTTCATAATATATCAGGTTATCGGTTCGCACTATTCATTCAAAAACAGGCGTTTCAATGCATCAGCCACTTTCCGGACAGAAAATCATTGATCGCACAGTAACTTACGGTCACGCAACCAGCACTACTCACGCAGAAAACAGATATTCCCGAAATATGCGACGGCCGATTCTCCCGTATCATCGGAATCTGTCATGATAGCCAAACCACCGACAGGAGGCGGTGCCTCCCCGTAGATTTCGATATAGTCATCATATATATTACGCTGATGGGTTCGCCATTTGCCGATATGTTCCTCACCTGAATCCACGACAACCATCATTACCAGATCCGTGTATGGATTTTGAACCACCGTTCCGGTTTCTGCGTGATTTGCATAAATATAATTGATGGCCCTGGCCGGAACCTCACCATAAAACCGCCGGAGCAACCGTATTATGTTCCTGTTAATCCATCCCAGATTTTTCAGATCATAATCGAAGATCACATAGATACGAGCCGGGTAGTCATCTCCATCTTTGCTGTACACATCCCCTTTTTCAAGGATATTTTCCACTTTCCAGCTCCACTCAATCACCGGGTATTCTGAGAGATCGATCTCCGTTCTTCGGATCAGTCCGGATGAAGATGAAATGCTCTCTGCCCTGATTACCACCCTGTCTTCTACCTCTGCCAGCTCATAATGCGTCGGTTTTAATCCTCGAAATGTCATCTTCTCCCAGTTTTCAGGTAACACACTTGCAACAAATTCCCCGGAGAAACGGCCCACATGCAGCTTATTGTGGCGCTCTCCTTCCGAAATGGCATGCTTATTTTCTGATTCGGTATTTTTTCGTTGATCGCATGCGGCCACCATGGAAGCAGCGTGTGTAAGCATGAAGAGGATCAGGATGCTGGCTGTATACTGCATGCAGGTGCTATCTCTCATATTAATGCTCATGAAAATGATTGATTGCGATTAAACTGGACTGTTGATTATGACTGTATCCAGATGACACAGGGAGAAAATATCTTACGTCATATTGCAATCATGGCATTCCGCTGGCACTCTGGAGGCGACCGGACAAGCAGGTAACCGACAGGTAAGCAGGCGGCGACCGGGGAAGCAGGCAACTACCAGGCTAGCAGGAGGCGATCTGGCTAGCAGACAGCGACCGGACTAACAGGCGGCACTCAACCCTGCAGTTCTTCAAGAGCAGCCAGCAAAGCCTCGTATTCCTGGCGGCACTCACCACATTTTTTCAGGTGATCAGCAACCAGCGGCAAAGCCTTTTCAGGTGATTTGCCCGCCAGCTCCATCTCGGCAAACTCATTCAGTTTGTCGAAGCACTCGTCACACCCGATTTCATCAGGCACAGTCATTACGACAGCCTGAATCATTTTCTTTAATATGTGTTTGGTTAGTTGCATCAAATAAAATTAAAATAATCTTCGCATCTATCAGATGTTATGTGAACATGAACTCTTACAATTCCCTTAGCATCTCATCCGGGTCCATGCCCGCTTCCATCATTTTCTTCTTCAATTTGACCCGCGCATCATGAACCAGTTTGTATAACGTATTTCTGCTTACCTCCATCCGGTCAGCCACTACGGTAATCGGCATACCCTCGATCATAAGTGCATTAATCGCCATTTTCTGCTTTTCCGAAAGCTCGTTTTCTATCATCTCCATCACTTTTTTCATGATCATGGATTCGTGTGTCATCTGATCAGGTTCCGCAGAAGAGGATGTCATGTATTCCGATCGGATGTCATTGCGGTTACGGTCATCTCCCATTCCGGCAAGATCTTCCAGGGAAATATCTTTCCATTTTTTTCTCCTGAGCTCCGACAACCCCTGTCTGACAGCGATTTTCATTGCCCAGGAAGCAAAGCTGCTTTCCCCTTTGAAGGTATCCAGCTTGCCAAGAATTCTTAGCAGCGCATCCTGGGCGATATCCTCCACAAAATGCTCAAGATCACGATCTACATAGACACTGAGCGAAGAGCGCAATCCCCGCACCAGAATCAGGCGCAGCTCTGCCACAGCCTCATCTTCCGGCGGAGCCGACAGCTGCATGACCCACTCCTCGTTGGTCCGGTAAGATTTCGGCTTCTGTCTTCGTCTTTTAAACCAGTGCAGCATAGATATCCATCATTTTTTTTAAAGCAGTTTATAAATAACCAGAGCTATGAATACATTCAAGTTTTTTAACAAATCCACACTGTTTTTTTTGCCTGTTCTTTTATCGCTGCCATTGACGCATTCAGCTAATGCTCAGAAGAATGTGTTCTCCGGCTGGAAAACGGATGTCGAAAAGCGTAGCATTGATTTGAATGAGTTGAAGAGCGGCGGTCCGCCCAAAGACGGCATTCCTTCGATTGATCAGCCGGTCTATATCTCCCAGGACGAAGTAAAGCAATGGCTTGGCGACCGCGAGCCGGTCATATCAGTAGACATGAACGGCACCGCCCGAGCCTATCCGCTTCAAATACTTATATGGCATGAAATTGCCAATACCTGGTTTAATGACACCCCGGTATCCGTCACTTTTTGCCCGCTTTGCTACTCGGCTCTTGTTTTTGACCGCAGAGTAGATGGCGAGACTCTTGAGCTGGGCGTATCCGGTTTTCTGAGGCATTCCGATATGGTCATGTACGACCGATCCACCGAAAGTCTGTGGCAGCAAATCACAGGTGAAGCAATCGTAGGCAGCTATACCGGTACGCAGCTGAAGCAGATTCCCAGTCAGATTATCTCATTTGAACAATTTCGTGAAATCTATCCGGATGGCGATATATTGTCACGCGAGACAGGTTACAACCGCTCTTACGGCCGCAATCCCTATGCCGGTTACGATGACATCGACCGGTCTTCCATGTTCATGGACGAATCAGATCTGGACGGCAGGCTGCGCCCCATGCAAAAAGTTATCGGTGTGAAGATCGGTGACCGGCAAAAAGTTTATCCCTACAGCATCACAAAAGAGGCAGGCGTGATTAATGATATCATCGGGGAACAGCCACTGGTAATACTGCACACCGGCGGAGCAGCTTCCGCGATGGATACCGCACAAATTGACCAGTCCCGGGAAGCCGGGTCGACAGGTTCATTCCTGCGAACAGTAGGCGACCTCGTGCTTCACTTTACGACGGAAAACGGGGCAATTGTGGACCGGGAAACCGGCAGCCGGTGGAATATTGCCGGTCAAGCCGTGGATGGTCCGTTAAAGGGAAAGCAGCTTGAGCCCGTATCATCAGGTGATTACTTCGCATTTGCCTGGCTGGTATTCTACCCCGAATCTGAAATCCATGAGTTGTAGGAGAAAGTACAAGCCAGCAACGGTCAGCAGGTGTCATGCACCTTGAATACCGTCGAAAATAATCATGGATGACAATAAAAAATGCAAGCCGAACCATATGATGCGCTTTAAATTCACCTTTCGGATCCTTTTACTGCTTGCTTCGGCCGTTACTTCCTCACAGGCACAAACATGCAGCTGTGCAGGAGCGCCGCTTATCAGTTCGCAAAGCACGGGAACGTCAGCTGCCGGGAATCTGCTGGCCGGTATCACTTATGAATATCATGATATATCCGCCATGTACAGCGGTACCACCCTGCTGAGTGACGAGACCGTCACACGCACAACACAATCGATTCTTCTTGAGATCAACTACGGCATCACCGACCGGCTGTCGGTTTCCGGTACTTTTTCTTATGTCGATAAAGATCGCACTACCGGCCTGCACCTGCCGTCGGGCGGCAGCACCGTTTCCACCAGCGGACCGGGTGACGGCGTCTTTCTGATGCGTTATGCACTGATTCAGCAGACACTCTGGAATCCATGGCAGCTCGCTGCCGGTGCCGGCGCCAAGGCACCAATCGGCACGGCATCACTCAAACGCAACGGATTCACCATGAACGCAGACATGCAACCCGGCACAGGCGCCTGGGATGGCGTTATCTGGACGTTATTGTCACGACCCGTTTTGCCTGACCGGCTCTCGGCATTCATTACAAGCTCCTATCGTTACACCGGATCAAACGACCGGTTTGCGGATGGAGACCGATATATGTTCGGCAATGAGCTGGTCATGGATACCGGCGCCTCTGGCCGGTTGACCGAATGGCTGTCCTACATGTTCACTCTTCGCTATCGCTCAACCAGCTCTGACAAACGCAACGACAGCACACTTCCCAATACCGGCGGCAACTGGCTGAGCCTGGTGCCTGCCCTGAATCTGACCGCATCAGAGCGGTTTTCTTTCCGGCTTTCCGGACGGATTCCTGTGCGGCAGGACCTGAACGGCACACAGCCCACTACCAGCTATGCTGTATCCGGTTCTCTTTTTATCTCCTTCAACCGAAACACCACCAATGGCTTTGATTATGGAAAACCTGAATAGCAGCCCGAAAATCCTAAACGAGCCCCCCCTCATAAAAATCACACATGGTTCCGCGAAATCAATCATCGGAATAATTCCGGTGCTTTTTCTGCTTGCATCCTGCAGCCTGAACGACTCCACGGACTCATCCGACACATCCCCCTCCTTGCAGGATGACTGGCTGATTCCTGTCTCCGAAGTCGTGGACGGCGGTCCCGGCAAAGATGGCATTCCATCCATTGACAATCCGGATTTTTTACCGGCCGGCGAAATCAATTACATACCAGACAACCGGATGGTGATCGGTGTCCATATCAATGGGGACATTCGGGCATACCCGCATCAAATACTTGACTGGCATGAAATCGTAAATGACGAAATTGGCAATAAAGCGGTTTCCATTGTCTATTGTCCGCTGACAGGTACCGGCATGTGCTGGAATCGCACACTTGACGGTGAAATCACCGAATTCGGTGTCTCCGGACTGCTTTTTCGCAATAATCTCATTGCCTACGATCGCGGCACTGACAGCAACTGGTCTCAGATGCAGCTGCGCAGTGTAAACGGCCGGCATATCGGACGCGACATTGAAATCTACCAGGTCGTTGAAACTACATGGGAAACCTGGAAAAAGCTCTATCCGGAGTCCATGGTGCATACCAGAAACACGGGGCATCAAAGAAACTATTCAGCATATACGTACGGATCAGATTATTCCACCAACCACAATCGAATACTGTTCCCTGTAAAAAACCAGGACAACCGGCTTCAAAACAAGGAACGGGTGCATGGCATACTCGGTTCGCTCACACCCGATGACCGTCGCCTGGTCAAGGTATATCCCATTGATGATTTTGGTGATGGCATCACTCTTGTAAAGGACGAGTTCGACACCGATAACTACCTTATTACCGGCAGTCGCGAGTTCAACTTTGCCGCCGCTTTCAAACGAATACCCGGCAGCAGCACCGCCGGCCTGGAGTTCGAAGCAGTGCAGGATGAACTTCCTGTGATCATGCAGGATTCGGAAGGGAACAAATGGGATATTTTTGGCAGAGCTGTTGAAGGTCCCAAAACCGGGGAACAGCTTGTACCTGCTCGTTCATACACCGGGTACTGGTTTGCATGGGCTGATTTTTTCCCGGGACTCCAGTTACACCGGCGCGAATGATGATCAACATCCGGCTTGCATCTCCGTAAATCAACCATCCATCAATTTCAGATACTCATCGAAAGAATACGTTCCGAATTCTTTCGAGATAATAAAATCAAGCAGGACGGTCATCCGGTCAGTAGTAACAAATCCGGTGTGATGCGCCATCACCTCACCATCGGAGCTGACAAATAGCAGCGTCGGCACAGCCGATACCTGCATGCTTTGGGCAAACTCACGAACACTATATGTTTCCCCGTTAAACAAAACCTGTTTTTTTGAGTCGACATCGATCATGACAGGCACATAATTTTCTTCGATCCGTTGCTGTACTACAAGGTCTGCAAACACTTCGCGCTCCAATCTTCGACAGATACCGCACCATTCCGCCTCGAAAAAAACGAGCACAACGTTTTCATGAGATGCCGCCTGTTCCTGCCCGTATTCAAGATCATGCCATTTCAGAACCGCAACGGAATCGGATTGGCCGGGTGAGTGCAGACCGGGGGCATACTGGCTGGAAGGTTGCAGATCTGCGGCAATGAATATTAGTGCCATTAGCATGGCTGTTGGAAACAAATTGATGTTATTTTGAATCATAACCGTTTTATTTAATTAAATTCGCAGTTGCTATGCAGTTATCTCTATGACCAGGCACACCACTTTCATCTTCACACTTCCATCCATTTCACTCTTCCATCCATAAACCGTGCAAACAATTATCCATTAGCACGGATATCTGCTTGATGTGATTTCACAGCTTATTCTTACGCGCAATACGCGATGGCTGGCTGTTTTCCAACATGTTCGAAGGTGAGCGAAGGTAAAATCCAGTAAGATAATTGGAATAAAAACCATCCTGATAGCAGAACAGCCCTTAGCCACATGGAAAGTAAACATTCACAAATGCCATTCAAGTTTGTCATTTTTGATTTTGACGGGACACTTGCCAATTCACTGGGTTGGCTGGCCCGGGTAATGCCGGAAGCTGCGGCCATATTCCGATTCCGTAAAATCGGATCTGAAAATCATGCATATCTGCGTTCACTTGATGCAGACGAACTTATTGATTACCTGGGTATTTCAGCATGGAAGCTTCCATTTCTGGCTTGTTATCTCAGAATACGGCTGAAAAATGAAATTCAGGATGTTACTCTCTATCATGGCGTTGAAGAAATGCTTAATCACATATCCTCCATTCCTGTGAGATTTGCCGTACTCAGCTCCAATTCCAAAAGCAATGTCCAGCGGGTCTTTGGAAATCACATTTCAACTTTTTTTGATCATTATCAGTGCAAGGCCTCTTTTTTGGGCAAGACCAACCAGTTGAAAAAGCTTTTGGACAAAAGTGGATTTAACCCTCATGAAACCTTGTTAATCGGTGATGAAATCCGTGACCTCGAGGCCGCAAGAATGCTTGGAGTTTCATTTGGCGCCGTTACCTGGGGATTTAATGATCATACAGCCTTCGAGAGATATCAACCCGACTTTTTATTTCACGATGTGTCGGATATTACAAAGTTGCTGATCAGCCAGAAACCGCCCATTTCACACAATCTGCCCCTGTCCAGAAACTAAATCGGTCCAATTTAAATTATTGACAATTTTGGAATTACTTCTTAAGTTACTGATAATTAACACTTTCTCTACTCAAACTTATCTCACCTTTGCTAACTCAGGATTTCACTATGAAAAATTCATCCTACCTTCTTGCAGGACTGCTGTTTTTTATCTGTTCCGTCCCGGCAATGGCACATACTGAAAATCAAGACACAACCACACAAGTTCATCATGAATCAACCAGATACGGTGTCGGATTTCAGAGCACCTGGCCGGCCTGGGGAATAAGCGGCATGATTGATCTCAATGAGACTCTCTCGGCACAGGCCATTCTCGGATTTTTCGGGAATTTCAATACCGTTTCGGGACGAGGTTTGTATCGCTTCCGCCAGGAAGATTATTGGGATTTGTACGGGTACGGCATGATTGGGTACTGGAGGTACAATACGCGCTTCATAACCGCCGAAAACCGACTGGGAGTCGGGGCCGGGGCCGGCATCCAATACGATTGGCGCACATTCGATCCGAACCTGCCTCCCATTTTCTGGAATCTGGAGCTCGGGGTCAGCTTTGTAAATTTTGATGCTTACAACTTCAATATGATCACGTTCGGAACCGGAGTCCATTACAGGTTCTGAAGCTCTGATTTACCGAGCCTTGATTATTTGTTCTGATTTCTGATTTTTTTGTCCTGAGAGTCCGCCTTTCTGGATTTCATTTGTAATACCTCATACGGGATGCCTCGTCTTTTTCATTTTTTTCTCCGGGAGAGAAAATAGTTAAAGAATACCTTATGTATTCTTTAGTCTGATGCATATTTTCAAGGAATCTTACCCGAAAAAATCCTATTCTCTGTAAAAGGTATCCAGAACGTCATCCCGTCCGCCATGAAACAGTTTTTACTGTTTTTTTTACTATTTACCATTACCCCGTTTCCTGTACATGTTCAGGCTCAGGATCAGGATCCATCTGATAGAATATTTATTGCCGGACAAGGTGTAAATGACCGGGATGATAACACTTACAATACAATCGTCATTGGAAATCAGGAGTGGATGACTCAGAATCTTCGCACCTCACAATACTCTAATGGTGACAGCATTCCTCATATTACTGAAAGCAGTGAATGGCCTACACTCACATCCGGCGCATGGACTCACTACAACAATGATGACTATTTCGAAACTCACTACGGCAAGCTTTATAACTGGTATGCCGTCAATGACAGCCGGGGATTGTGTCCGGCCGGATGGCAGATTCCTTCCAACGGTGACTGGAATTCCCTGGAGCAACATCTGGGCATGCCAGAATCCGATCTCCGGAAAATGGGTGTTCGCGGGACCGAAGAACAAATTGGCGGGAAGCTGAAAAGTACCGACACCCAGCACTGGAATCAGCCTAACAAGGGTGCAACCAACGAAAGTGGATTTTCCGCTTTACCTGGTGGAAACAGATCTGAAACAGGAAGTTTCGACGGTATCGGGCAAATGGGCCTGTGGTGGAGCTCCACTGAAGCCGGAAGCGGAATGGCATGGATCCGGTTGCTTACCCACAGTGATGCCCATGTAAGTATGCTCTATTCCGACAAGCGTTATGGTTTTTCCGTCCGTTGCTTTCGATACGTGGATGATGATTATGACGATCTTGCCGTAATCGATCCCGATACGGATCCATCCGTGGCCCATCCCGCACTGACCACCGGTTCTGTCACAGGTATTACCGTATCCAATGCTGTAGCCGAAGGAAATATCACCGATGAGGGCGATTATCCCGTAACTCATCGCGGCTTCGTGTGGAGCACCTCCGATGAACCAAAGCTTGAATCCAATGATGGAATCGCTCTCTCGGGATCCGGACCGGGAGTATTCCGAAGCACACTATCACCTCTGAGACCGGGAACCAATTATTATGTACGGTCTTTCGCCGCAACCGATCAGGGTGTTGTCTATGGTGAACCGGTTTCCTTCAACACCCCTCCGGAAATTGACGCCCACACGGTCACCGATACCGACGGCAATATCTACCGGACAGTGCAGATCGGCAACCAGACCTGGATGGCCGAGAACCTGAAAACCTCGCACTACCGGAACGGTGACGAAATCATGAATGTGACCGACAGCAATGAGTGGCAGAATCTCGGTCAAAACCAGACGGGCGCCTGGGCTTACTATAATAATCGTGATGCTAACGAAATCTATGGAAAGCTCTATAACTGGTATGCTGTAAATGACAACCGGGGATTGTGTCCGGCAGGTTGGCGGGTCGCTACCGACAACGACTGGCAGCAGCTCGAAAGGCATCTGGGCATGACAGCTTCCGATGCCCGCGCAACCGGTTGGCGCGGCGCCGAAGCTAATGTCGGTGGTAAACTCAAAGCTGTTGAAATCGAATTCTGGCGCGGATCAAATGTTGGTGCCAGCAACGAAAGCGGCTTTACGGCACTTCCAGGTGGATATCGTTTCACCAGCGGAACTTTTTCCTATCTCAATTTCTTCGGTTACTGGTGGACCGCTACTGAATCTGACGCGAACAACGCCTGGCGACGCCTTCTCTTCAACAGCCGCGAAAGCGTGAATCGCATGAATTACGACAAGCGCTACGGCTTCTCCGTGCGATGCGTTGAAAATTAGGTTTTGGCACTTGTTGGTACAGTGTGGTCTTTGACGCCGCCTGTTTGTCGGCCGGGGTAAAAAAATTAAACTCATGAAATTAAAGCCGTTCAAAAGCAACGTCATCATCGAGCCCTTCCGTATCCGTTCCGTCGAACCGATCCGGTTCACCACGATGCGGGATCGCGAGAAACTCCTTCATAAAGCATCCTGGAACCCGTTTCTTCTGAAGGCTGCAGATGTACTGATTGACCTGCTGACCGACAGCGGCACCGGAGCCATGTCATCCCGCCAATGGTCGGCCATGATCGAAAGCGACGAATCGTACGCCGGCTCCTCCTCGTTTTACAAATTTGAATCGGCCGTTCGTGACATTACCGGATTCAAACACGTGATCCCGACGCATCAGGGCCGGGCCGCCGAAAACATCCTCTTCAGCCTGCTTGTCACAGACGATGACATCATACCGAACAACACACATTTTGACACCACGCGTGCGCATGTGGAGCACCAAGGGGGACAAGCGCTCGACCTACTCATCGAAGAAGGTCTCCAGCCGCTCACCATCCATCCGTTCAAAGGAAATATGGATACGGAGAAGCTGGAACAGGCCATCCTCAAAAGAGGCAAAGACAACATTCCCGTGATCATGCTCACGGTAACCAACAACTCCGGCGGCGGACAGCCTGTGAGCATGGCTAATGTACGGGAAGTATCACGCATCGCCCGGGAACACGGCATTCCGTTCTTCATTGACGCCTGCCGTTTTGCCGAAAACAGCTGGTTCGTCAAAATCCGTGAGGAGGGCTACCAGGACAAAAAACCCATCGACATCGCCCGCGAGCTCTTCAGCTATGCCGACGGATGCACCATGAGCGCCAAAAAGGACGGCATGTCCAACATCGGCGGATTCCTCGCACTCAATGACGACGACCTGGCCCGCGAGTGCCGCAGCCTGAGCATCCTGACCGAGGGTTTCCCGACCTACGGCGGCATGGCAGGGTATGACATGGAGGCTGTAGCAGCCGGGCTCTACGAGGCGCTCGACGAAGGATATCTGCGTTATCGCATCCGGTCCACAGCCTATCTGGGTGATAAACTGGTGGATGCGGGCATCTCCATCATCCAGCCTACCGGCGGACACGCCGTCTATATCGATGCAAAACACATGCTGCCCCATATCCCCCCGCTCGAATATCCGGCCTGGAGCCTGACCAATGCGCTCTATCTCACCGGCGGCGTGCGTTCCGTGGAGATCGGCAGCGTCATGTTCGGTCTCCAGCCCGACGGGAGCGAAAAACCTGCGCCCATGGAACTGGTGCGGCTGGCTATTCCGCGACGGGTGTATACACAGAGCCATATCGATTTTCTGGCGGATGTTGTGATCCACACCTACAATCAGCGGGAGAAGCTGGGCGGATACCGGATCACCTCCGCACCCAAAGTCCTACGCCATTTTTCAGCCGAGCTGGAGCCACTGGAATAATTTGCGGATTGATTTCAGCTGCAGTTATATAGAATTGAAGTGCACGAATCGGATTTCCGGATAGTGCTTAGTTCCCGGCTGCATATTCATTGATGGGCGGAACTACTTGATGGACCGAAAAACTTGATTGATGGAACAACCCTGGTTATCCAACACCCCGGCCCCTTCTTTCACACAATCCGTATATAAAATTCCAGATAATCAGTGCCCCTAGCCGTGTAGTCTGTTCATCCCTGTCAAATAACGGATTCACTTCCACCAGATCCAGCGATGCCACCGATTTGTGCTCTCCCGCCAGCCTTGCCGTTTTCAGAAGCAGTGATTTCGGCAGGCCATCCGGACAGGGTGCGCTGACACCGGGCGCTACCGATTGGTCCAGCACATCCATATCGAGTGTCATCAGGATTCGTGATTCGATTTCGCCGGAAAGTGCCTCAAGACGGCTTGCAACCTTTTCCGTGCTTGTATCTTCCTTCAGCAAATAACTGCCACCCATTCCCTCCACATATTCAAGATGCTGCTTTGCAACGGATTGCGGCTGCAGGCCCATTACATGATATGATCGGCAAAAGGTGCCGCTGTCCTCCAGAATCTGGCGAAACGGACTCCCGGAGTGACCTGCGCCATTTTTCAGCGGCCGAACATCGGCATGCGCATCAATATTGATGATATCATGGTGCAGCTTCGATTGGCGATAGCCAAGATAGTGGCCGAATGTGGTTTCGTGTCCGCCCCCGAGCACGATAACCGGCACCTTTTTTTCGAGCCAGGGAGCAATGCGTGCAGCCAGCTCCATCTGCATATCCTCCATTTCTGTGCAAGGTATGTCACCAAGATCCCTGGCATTTTTGATGAGGTCATGAAAGGAGTCACTGCGTTCCTTCGGCAGAGTCATTTTGAACAGATGCTTCCGGATCAACGGCGGGGCCTTGGAAGCGCCCGGCCGGCCGCCATTACGGGTCACTCCTTGATCCGCCGGACACCCTACCAGAATAAAAGAGGGCCTGGACTCCGTTTCTCCGGACATTCTGCTAACAATGAGATCACCGATCCTGAGATCACTTTGTTTCATAAAGTATTTAATGAGTAGCCATTGAGATGAATTACCATTGGATAGATGTATGAGCGTCATCAAACGGATTAAAGTTCGTTTTTAGACACAACGCATTCACCGCCAGCCCAAACCCGAACCGCGCAATCAGCTTGGAAATGATACATCCACTGATTCACAGGATTTCCTTCTTCTGACAACTGATTCATGCCAACCGCACCACCTCCCCGAACCGCTCCACCATTCTGCACTGCATCTCCTTTCACATCCGCACCTCCCTTCACGTCCGCACCAGCAGCAGCATTTTTATCAGCACCCGCACCCGCATCAATTTCCACAAAATCAGCTTTTTTACCAGATTCGATGGATCCTGCAATTCCGTCAAGGCCCAGTGCCGCCGCCGCATAGATGGTTGCACCCTTCAGTACTTCAGCCGGCGACATATATTGAAGCGTACATGCCAGATGCATGGCAAGCGGCAGATGATAGCTGGGCGCCGAACCCGGATTGAAATCAGTTGACACAGCAACCGGAACGCCTGCACGGATCATTAACCGCGCCGGCATCGGTTTCTTTCTCAGATACCAGGTTGCCAATGGCAGACTAACGGCAACGGTACCTGCCTCTTTCATCGCCTGAATTCCGGCATTCGAGATGCACTCCAGATGATCTGCTGATATGGCTTCCACACGCGCCGCCAGCTCCGCCCCGCCGCACCCCGTCAGCTGATCGGCGTGAATTTTGGGAATGAGTCCCACCGCCTTGGCCGCCAGCAGAATCTTTTCAGCTTCCGTGGCCGTAAACGCCGGAGCATCGACGAAAACATCACAAAAAACAGCCAGATCATGCTCCGCAACCCGTGGCATCATCTCATTGATTACCAGTGAAATGTAACCTTCACGGTCATTGCTGTACTCCGGCGGAATGGCATGCGCTCCGAGAAATGTACTCAGAATGCGAACCGGGGACTGCTCCTGTAGTCTCCGGTACACCCTGAGCTGCTTCAATTCCTGCTCAGGATCCAGGCCGTAGCCGCTCTTGCATTCAATAGTAGTCACGCCAAGGGACATAATCCGATGCAACAGATCAGCACTTTTGTCCAGCAGCGCATCCTCCGTGATCTCACGGGTGGCCTTCATCGTACTCAGAATACCACCGCCTGCCGCCGCAATCTCCTCATATGTCTTACCAAGGGAGCGCATTTCAAATTCATCCGGACGCCAGCCGCCAAATGCAAGATGGGTGTGACAGTCAATCAACCCCGGGACGACAAGCCGGCCGCAAGCATCAAAAACTTCCGTTTGCTCTTCGGCCGGACCATAAGGGAAATCAGACATTGCCCCGCTATCGGAGGAACCATAGGTGCGAAACCATTCACGGAGTCCCGATTCCTCGCCGGCATACAAAATGGTGTCCCCCTTCCACAAAATGGCCGCATCCCCGATCAGGCGAATTTCACCTTGTCCTCCCTTCATGGGGCAGACCGCCAGCGCGCCTATGTTCCTGAGCAGCCGGAAGCGTTCTCCATTCTGCTTTGGTTCTGTCATTGGACTCGCTTCCGGTTCCGGCTCTGCCGCCGACACCCTCTCTTTCGGTTGCACGGGCGTTTCAGGTCTTGCCGTCTCAACGGGATTTTCCTTGATCCAACTTACTTCAGTTTTCGGCATACCGCCTCCACTTTGTCTATCATTTCAGTTTCCCGAAGCATGGCGACACCCTCGTCAATTTCATCGCGCATGTACCGGTCTTCCTCCATATGTGGAATGACGGAACGCAGATAATCATGCGCTGCCAGCACTCCGCGACCGGGTTTATGCGGCTTGCGAAAATCCAGTGCCTGTGCTGCAGTAAGAAGCTCGATGGCAAGGATCACCTCCACATTTTCAAATACCTGCAGCATTTTAAGCGCGGCAATACTCCCCATGCTTACGTGATCCTCCTGGCCCAGGCTGGTCGGTATGGAATCCACCGATGCCGGGTGCGACAGGATCTTGTTTTCAGAAACAAGCGATGCCGCCGTGTACTGAGGGATCATGAATCCGGAGTTGATGCCGGATTCCTGCATCAGCAGCTTGGGGAGTCCGTCATGTCCTTCAAGCAGCAGATAGATCCTCCTTTCTGAAATATTGCCCAGTTCCGACAACGCTACGGCAGCATGATCCATGGCAAGCGCCAGCGGCTGCCCGTGAAAATTACCTCCGCTCAGAATATCACCGTTCTCCATGACCAGCGGATTGTCATTCACCGAATTGAGCTCCGTCTCAATGACCTGTTTCCCATATCGTAGCGCATCGCGACTGGCACCATGCACCTGCGGCACGCATCTGAGGCAGTAGGGATCCTGAACCTTCCCGCAATGCCGGTGATTTTCCAGAATTTCGCTGTCAACCAGCAGATTCCGAACATTTTCCGCTACCTCCAGCTGCCCCTGATGAGGGCGCAGACGGTGAATCCTTTCATCAAACGGAACAATACTGCCCTGCAGCGCCTCCAGACTCATGGCCGCAATCAGATCCGCCATGCGAATAAGATGATTACATCTGTGAAAAACCCAGGCTCCGTAGGCGGACATCAGCTGCGTGCCGTTGATCAGCGCCAGTCCGTCCTTGGGCTGCAACTCAATGGGTTTCAGAACGTGCGCCTGAAGAACCTTGCCCGCCGACACCGGTTCCCTGCGCGCATCATCCCAGAAAAAACCCTCCCCGATAAGCGGAAGTGACATATGCGCCAATGGTGCAAGATCTCCCGAGGCCCCCAGGCTTCCGCGTGATGGAATTACAGGGATCAAATCGTGCTTTGCAAAATAAAGCATCCTTTCGAATGTGGAAAGGGACACTCCTGAATAACCAAGGCCAAGGGTGTAAAGCTTCAGTTGAAGCATGAGACGGGATATTTCAACGGGTACGGGCGGTCCCACACCCACTGCGTGACTCAGCAGCAGGTTGGTTTGAAGCCTGGAGAGGTCTCCCGCACCAATGCGTTTCTGAGCCAGGGCGCCAAATCCGGTGTTGATGCCGTAATAGGCGTTGCCGTCGGCCAGGGCCCGATCCACAATATTGCGGGAGGACTGGAGCGCCTGCCTGTCGTGGTCCAGCATATCGATTTGCCGGTCAAGATCCTCATAAAGAGAATCAACTGTTATGTTCGCTCTGTTCATAACTCTGGTCGCAGTGTTTTCTGGTCGTATACGTTGCTGTTACCGTGCGGGTCCGCCATTATCGATCATCGGCAGATCTACACCACGTTCTTTTGCAGTACGGACAGCCTCTTCGTATCCGGCATCGGCGTGACGCATCACCCCTGTTCCGGGGTCGGCTGTGAGTACGCGCTCCAGCCTCATTCCACCCGATTCGGTGCCATCCGCCACACACACCATACCGGCATGAATGGAGTATCCGATGCCGACTCCGCCGCCATGATGCAGCGACACCCAGCTTGCACCGCAAGCCGTGTTGAGCATGGCATTGAGCAGCGGCCAGTCAGCGATAGCGTCCGAACCGTCACGCATTCCCTCGGTTTCCCTGTTGGGAGATGCGACCGATCCGGTATCGAGATGGTCGCGGCCGATCACTATCGGGGCCTTCACCACGCCTTTCTTGACGAGCTCGTTGAACCGGGCTCCCAACTCGGCCCGTTCTCCGTATTCCAGCCAGCAAATCCGCGCCGGCAGACCCTGGAACTGCACTTTTTCGCCCGCCTTGCGAATCCACCGGGCCAAATGTTCCTTTTCCGGGAAGGTTTCCAGCACGGCACGGTCCGTCCGATAGATATCCTGCGGATCGCCCGAAAGCACAACCCAGCGAAACGGCCCGGATCCTTTGCAGAACAAGGGCCGGATAAACTCCGGCACAAATCCGGGGATCTCAAACGCCTCCTGCATCTCCCGGAAATCGGCCACCTGTCCGCGCAGGTTGTTTCCGTAGTCGAACACCACCGCTCCGCTTTTTTTCAGCGCAAGCATGGCATTTACATGAGTCACCATGGAGTCCAGCACCCGCTCATCATATCCCTCCGGATTCCTGCCGCGCAGCTCCGATGCCTCTTCAAGGGAATAACCGGCCGGGATGTATCCCTCGCGCAGGTCATGCGCCGAAGTCTGGTCGGTTACGATATCGGGAAGCAGGCCGGCATCAGCCGAAACCCTGTCCACAATCTCCGGCATCACTCCGGCGATATTGCCGACGAGTCCGATCGAAAGCGGCTTGTTCCTTCGCCGGGCTTGCGAAACCAGTTCCAGCGCCTCGTCCAGGTCATGCGATATCCGGTCGCAATACCCTGTTTCCACCCTCTTCCGGACACGCGCCTCATCCACTTCCACCGCCAGACACACCCCGCCGTTCATGGTTGCGGCGAGCGGCTGCGCACCGCCCATGCCACCGAGTCCGGCCGTAAGGACCAGTCGTCCGGCCAGCGATCCTCCAAAATACTTCTTTGCACATGCGGCGAACGTCTCATACGTTCCCTGCAGAATGCCCTGACTTCCGATGTAGATCCACGATCCCGCCGTCATCTGACCGTACATGGTGAGTCCGAGCCCCTCCAGGCGGCGAAATTCCTTCCAGGTCGCCCAGCGCGGCACAAGCTGTGCATTGGAGATCAGCACCCGCGGGGCCTGGTCGTGTGTCCGGAACACACCCACCGGCTTTCCACTCTGAACCAGCAGCGTTTCGTCGTTTTCAAGCCGCTGCAGCGTGGCGATGATCCGGTGGTAGCATTCCCAGTTTCTTGCCGCTTTCCCCGTGCCGCCGTACACGATCAAGTCATCCGGCTTCTCTGCGACTTCGGGATCGAGATTATTCATCAGCATACGCATTGCCGCTTCCTGATGCCAGCCCCTGCATGACAGCGAGCTTCCGTGCGGGGCTTTGATCCCAGGTATCTGATTGGATTCCGTACCCATAATATACACCTTGATTTTAACAATCGGAGCGACCGCTTCCGATGCATGAACCTTGCCGGGTTGTGGTCTACCCGGAATATAGTCTACAGAGCGGCAAGCTGAAAGCCGGAAAGTCAAACTAACAGACTGCTTGGCAGGAAGGCAGGATTTTGGGGTGTTGCCATATATACATACCATAATTAGCTTGAGTTCCATCCGGCAGTGAAGTACATTTTTATCAGGGTCGACAGAGCTCCAGGGACTGTGCATCATCACTGTAAGATGTCCCGTTACGCGCTAATTTTTCTCACCAATCAACACTCCTCTCCCATGGCCGACAACCCCAACAGCAACAAGCCGGGCAGCAGCAATGCATACCGTAACAAAACCTGCAGCAAAAGTGCAAACCACAACACTCCCGGCAGTAACAACCCTTCACTCAGGAGGTTTCTTTCCTCCAGGCGCGATTTCCTGAAAAAAGCCGGTTTGCTGTCCGGGGCCGGTCTCATTCTCCCATCGGCGTCGTACTCCTATATTACAGGCGCTGACCGGGGTGCATCCGATCAGAAACCATTGGATGGAAAACTCCCGGATATCGACCGAAATCCATCTCCGGGACACATTATCCGGATCAGAGGCCGCGTCACCGCCGGGGGCCGCGGGATCCGGGGCATAAGCATAACAGACGGACTTCGCATTATCGAAACCGGTCAGGATGGCGAATTTGAACTTCTTTCTGATGATCGCAGGCTTTTCGTATATCTTTCGCTGCCGGCCGGATACCGCATTCCGACCAATCCCACCGGAACGGCCCGGTTTTACCAGAAAATCGAACCGGATCAGAACGGTGAAATGCGGGCCGTATTCGAACTGGAAACCGATCCGGCAGATCGCACCCGGCACGCGTTTCTGATGCTGGCCGACCCACAAACCGAAAACGAATACGAAGTCAGGCGTTTCCACAGTGAAACTGTTCCAGATATCCGAAAGTTGATCCATGACTTCGGCGATGGCCGGCCCCTGTTCGGCATAGGCGGAGGCGACCTGATGTTCGACAATCTCGAGCTGTTTCCGGAGTATGAGAAAGCGGTCCATCAGATGGGTGTTCCGTTCTTCCAGCTCATTGGAAATCATGACATCACCTTCCGGGTCCGATCTGCAGAAGATGCCTACCGGGTATTCCAGGAATATTTCGGACCAACACACTACTCATTTGATGCCGGTGAGATCCATTATGTGATCCTTAACAACATCTTCTGGTACGGCACCGGCTATGTCGGGTATCTGGATCAGGACCAGCTGGACTGGCTCGAGGCCGACCTGGCGCGCATTGAGAAGGGCCGGACCGTGGTTGTCTCCATGCACATTCCCGCCTTGAGCACTCAGCACCTGCGATTGGGAAGCAACAGCCCCTCGCCGCGTCTGTCCCTCGCCAACCGGGATGCATTATATCACATTCTGGAACCTTATAATGTACATCTTCTCACGGCACACATGCATGAGCACGATCACGTATTCGAAGGCGGTCTGCATGAGCATATCCACGGAACTGTTTGCGGCGCATGGTGGACTGGCCCCATCTGCTTCGACGGTACACCCAACGGCTACGGTCTGTACGAGGCCCGGGGTAGCGAATTGCGCTGGCAGTACAAGGCAACGGGGTATGTTGCGGACTTTCAGATCAAGCTTTACAAGCGAGGAGCCGATCCGGAGAAACCCGGGGAAATACTCGCCAATGTGTGGGACTGGGATCCGGAATGGAGTGTATTCTGGTATGAAAACGGAGAGCGGCGCGGCCAAATGACCCGGCGTACCAGCCTTGATCCGCTTGCTGTTGAACTATTTGATGGTCCGGACAAGCCGGAGCGGCGCACCTGGATCAACCCGGTTCCAACCTCTCACCTGTTTTATGCCCCTTTGGATGAAAATGCTGGACCGGTCACCGTAGAAGCGATCAACCGGTGGGGCAAAACCTTTACCGCCAGACTCGCCTGATTCTTTAACTCTGCAATGAAATCGTGGACCGTTTTTTACATCATTCCCGAATGCATCCACCCGGAAATTTGTTATCCAAGTAAACTACTCTTGATAGCACTCCCCAATAAATGAAAACTGGACTGAAAACAGAACGACAACAAAATTGTAAACTACATCAAAGCGTTACTTCTATGCAGCCCCCTCAGTATCCACCCTTTTCCGAAAATACTTTTTCATTATTCCAACAAGAAAAATACGAGGTGCTTAATGGTTACCGATAAAATGATAAAAAAGCTCATTCAGACAAACGGTCAGCACAAAGTCACCATTACTTTGCCAACCGAAAAAATCGGGGAAGAGCGTCAGCAGAATCCGATCCGGTTCAAAAACCTTCTTGCCAGCGCTGCGGAACAGCTTAAGCAAAGAGGTATGAAAGATGATGAGGTCACCGCCTACCTGAAACCAGCAAAAGAGCTGCTTGGTCAACCATTATTCTGGTCCAATATGGAATACGGAATGGTCGTGTATCTGAGTTCCGATTATTTCGAGGTGTTCAAACTACCCTATGATCTCCGGGAGATGGTTTATACCAACACCGAATTCCGGATTACCCCGCTTCTTCCCATGGTCAGCACCAACGGAAGCTTCTGCGTGCTGGCAATCAGTCAGGAAAATGTACGCCTGCTGCGATGCACACGGACCACTGTTGCCAACATCACACCGGATGACATACCGGTTACCATAAGCGGATGGCTGGATGAGACGCCGCAGCCTCATATCCAGTACCACACCGGAAGCGAGGGTGACGGAGCCATGTTTTTCGGGCACGGCGCCTCCGAGGAAGACCGCAAGGAGATCCTTGAACAGTATTTCCGTGATGTTGAGAAAGGCATTTCACGCACTATGAAGCAAATCAACGACCCGCTGCTGCTGGCCGGACTCAAGACCAACATCGCACTTTACAAAAAAATCAACAACTACAAGCGTGTCCTTGACAAAACCATTGAAAGGAATCCGGATGATCTCACCGATGCGCAGCTGCGGGATCATGGATGGGATGTGATCCGTGATTTCTTCCTCAGCGATCTGTATGAATCGGTTGATCTCTACCGTGACAGTCCGGATGATCTTATCTCTAACGACCCCTCCGAAATCATCACCTCAACGATCATGGGCAAATCAGCTGCCATCTTTATCAAAAAGGATCTGGTTCGCTGGGGCAAATATGATGACGCAAACCACAAGGTCATGTACCGGAATAAACCGGAAGATGATGATGTCGATCTGATGAACTGGCTGTCGATCAAAGGTATTGAGACGGGAAGCAACGTGTACATTCTGCCGCAGAATGAGATGCCGGACCAGTCGGATGTAGCCGCACTGTTCCGGTTCTGATATTTGGAATCTGTTTTACCGGCTCTTTGTGAGCCGGTAAAACAGCCCCGGAATGCCCACTCCTGCTACTTCAGTCCGGCAGAAGCTTCGTTAACATTCAGGATGTGGTCACCGATTTTTTCCAGCCGGTTGATGAAGTCGATATAATAGATGCCTGCCTTCGGGGAGTAATCACCGCGCTCAAGTCGCACATAATGGGACTCGCGGAGTTCATCGCGAAGCGCATCTATCTTCATCTCCATGAGCTGCGCCTCTTTCATATCCACAACACCGTATTCACCGGCCATATTCACCCTCATAACCTGCAATGCGTCCTGCACAAGCTGCATCATATCCTTGATTTCTTCCATCGCACTTTCCGGCAGAGAAAGATCTTCCGAGTCCATGCGGTCGAATGTTCTGGAAATCTGATAATAGATGTCGGCAATCCGCTCCAGGTCATTCGTCATGCGCAGCATGCTCCGAACCCGGCGGGAGGAAGTCCTGGAAAGGTTGAATTCTGAAACATTGGTCAGATACTGGGCAACCTCAAGCTCTATTTTGTCCGTTATCTCCTCTCGGGTCTTGATCTTGTCCAGAAACTTCTGCCGCTTGTCCTTATCCTTGAAGAACAGACCGTATGTGCTGTAACTGATTTTTTCGGTGATTTTAGCCAACTGCTCCACCTCTTTGAATGCCTCGGATATGGATAATTCGGCCGTCGGCATCAGGCCGCCGCTGATATATGTGAGGCGTTTCTGTTCATCTTCGGTGCCTCGCGAGGGCTGTACCCAGATCACCAATCTGATGAGCCAGGGGACAAATGCAAACAGGAATACCACATTCAGCACATTGAAGGTGGTATGGAACAGAGAAAGTCCCAGCGTGGCATTGATCCGTGCCTCCGGAGAATCGTCCAGCACCGACAAATGCGCCGGTGTAAAGTTGATAATCATGAAATCCACAAATTTCAGAAATACGGGCATTAGCGCTAGCATCCATAGCACACCGATCACATTGAAGAAAAAGTGGAATCGGGCAGCGCGCTTGGCATGCACGTTGCCGATGAGAGCCGCAATATTTGCCGTGACCGTCGTTCCAATGTTCTCTCCCAGAATCATAGCGGCGGCAATGGGAAAGGTGATCCATCCCTGGGCCAGCATCACCAGGGTAATGGTCGTGGCCGCACTGGATGACTGGGTGACCAGTGTCAGTACGGTTCCTACAACAACAAATATCAGCGTGGTACCAAGGCCATAGTCGGTAAATCGATTGAGAAACTCCAGTATCTGCGGATTATCCTGTATGTCTGGCACCGAATTCTTGATGAATTCCAGACCGATAAACAGGATTCCAAAGCCGATCATCGCCTCGGCCAGGTGTTTAAGTTTGTTGTTCCGGACAAACAGAAAAGGGAAAAAGATGCCGATCAGACTGACGGCTATCGGAGTGATGTGGAACCGGAAGCCGAAAATGGAGACCATCCAGGCTGTAACCGTAGTGCCGATATTGGCTCCCATAATCACACCGGTTGACTCCAGAAAGGTAAGCAGACCCGCGTTCACAAAACTCACGACCATGACCGTGGTTGTTGTTGATGACTGTGTAATGGTCGTGGCGGCAAAACCGGTCGCGATACCAGTCGCCCGGTTAGTCGTCATCCCCTTGAGAATTCCCCGAAGCTTGTTGCCGGCTATCTTTTGCAATCCCTCGCTGAAAATTTTCATTCCATATATGAAAATCCCGAGGGATCCTATCAACTGAAGAAAGTCAAATAATGTATAGGTCATATAAAATTCCTAACCGGTGCCGGCACAATGATCTTTGCATCAATCCCGAAAATCGATGGTAAAGATACGCAGATGGTCCGGCAACATCCAAATGAATGCATTTTCTCGGCCATCCCCTGTAAACAATCCTTTAACCTTTTGTAATCAATCTGCCATTTTCTGTTTCAAGGCGGAAATGGCGACTCACC
>SLKA01000119.1 GCA_007134845.1 Balneolales bacterium | reverse complement strand
TGTACGCTCCGGACTGGAACTGGATCGTGGCCGCCAACTTCTTCCTGGGGATCAACCAGGGGCTGGCGTGGTCGGCCAATGTGATCATGAAAATCGACCTGGCCGGCGAGAAGGACCGCGGTCTGGCCATGGGGCTCAATGAGTTTGCCGGTTATGTGGCCGTGGCCGTGGTGGCCTTCCTGACCGGCTGGATTGCGGCCGAATTCGGCCTGCGTCCCTGGCCATTCTTCCTGGGCTTTGTACTCGTCTTTCTCGGACTCGGCATGTCCATACTGCTGATCCGAGACACCGCGCCGTTTGTGGCCTATGAATCCAAAAACTCCGACAACGAACACCGGAAGAAGAACCTGTTCCGCAAGGTAACCTGGGGCGACCGGAACCTGATGACCATCTCCCAGGCCGGCATGATGACCAACTTCAAGGACGGCATGGCCTGGGGCGCCTTCCCCATGTACCTGGCGGCGGCCGGACTCTCACTGAGCCAGATCGGGGTGGTGGCGGCCGTTTACCCCGCTTTCTGGGGAATGCTGCAGGTCGTCACCGGCAAACTCTCCGACTACACCGGCCGAAAAAACATGCTCTGGATGGGCATGCTCCTTCAGGGCCTCAGCCTCCTGCTTTTTGTGAACCTGGAGAGTTACGGTGCATTCATTGCGGCCGCGGCGCTGCTGGGCACCGGCACCGCCATGGTCTACCCGACCTTCCTGGCCGCCATTGCCGATCTCACCCACCCCAAAGACCGTGCCGAGAGCGTGGGCGTCTTCCGGCTTTGGCGGGACGGGGGCTATGCCCTCGGCGCCATCTTCTCCGGCATCATCGCGGATCTGTTCGACCTGAACCTGGCCATTATCCTCACCGGCATGCTGAGTGCCGGATCGGCCATCTGGATCCTGGCCGGCATGAACAAACTGGGCCGGCCGGCAGCAAAAAGCGGCCCGCATCCATCCTGAAACCATTCACCCAACAACCAAACACATCCTGTTATGGCAATGAAAACACTTATTATTATCAACGATCCTCCGTATGGAACTGAAAAAGCGTACAACGCCATGCGCATTGCCAACCAGCTTGGCAAAGATTACAAAAACGAGATCGATGTGCGCATCTTCCTCATGGCGGATGCCTCGCTGTGTGCGGTAGCCGGACAGCAGACGCCGGATGGATACTACAACCTGGAGCGCATGCTCAAGCTTTCGGTCGCCAAGGGGGCCAAAGTCAAGATTTGCGGCACCTGTGCCAAGGCACGCGGCATCGCCGACAACACTTTCATCAAAGGTGCCGAGCTGAGCACCATGGCCGAGCTGGCGGAATGGATTGCCGACAGCGACCAGGTGATGACATTCTGACATCTGGGACCACAACAACACATGGCATCCATGGATCCGGTTATCGATACCTACAACCGTCATGCCCGACAATACGACCGATGGTTCGATGCGTACCCGTCACTCTTCCGGTCTGAACTTGCCGCCGTCAGGCAGATGATGCCTGCTGGAAAGCAGTTCGGATTGGAAATCGGAGTCGGTACCGGTCGTTTCGCCCGGGAACTGGGCATCGACCGCGGCCTGGAACCTTCCCCGGAGATGGCCCGTATGGCGGAAAAGCGCGGCATACCGACCACCATCGGGATGGCCGAAGAAATACCGTTCCCGGACAACCATTTCGATTATGCCGCAATGATCACTGTGGACTGTTTCCTGAAGGACATCCCGCAGGCTCTACGTGAGATCCGGCGGGTTTTGGTCCCTGGAGGCACCCTGATTGTGGGAATGATCGACAAAAACTCGGAAATCGGGCGCTATTACGAGAAGATTAAAGACCAAAACCCGTTTTACCGGCTTGCCAGATTTCACAGTCCCGAAGAGATCAGCCGCCAGATGAAAAGAGAAGGGTTTGGTGGCTTTACATTCTGCCAGACGCTGTTCCATTTGAATACCGACGTAGAGGAACTACCCCAGCCCGGAGCTGACATGGGCGGATTCGTCGTGATCCGTGCGTCGGTTGCAAATCAGCCATCAGTGTAAATCCCGCATCAAATCACAAACTCAAAATGAGGAAACTGCATGAATGAATCTGCTCACGGTCTGTCGACCCGCTGTGTTCACGATGGCGAGATTACAGATCCGCAAGGCGCTCCGCACACCCCGATTTACAACTCCACAACTTTTGTATTTGAGGATACCAAATCACTGCTTGATGTGGTTGAAGGCCGGAAGCCCGGAAATCTCTATACCCGGTACGGACTGAATCCTTCCATCAAAAGTCTTGAATCCAAGCTTGCATCGATTGAATTCGGCGAAGCTGCACTGGCTTTCAGTTCCGGCATGGCTTCCGAGGCGGCCTTGTTTCTTGCGCTGGGCCGTCGGGGTATCGTTTGTATCGGTGATGCCTATGGCGGCACACTGGAGTTGCTTGACGACCAGATACGCTCCCTGAACATTCCCGTTTATTTTTTGCTTGGAAGTGATCTGGACCGCCTGGATGCACTTCTTGATAAAGGAGTGGATCTCGTCTTTCTCGAGACACCTACCAATCCGGCCCTGGAAATTTTCGATATCCGTGATTTGGCGGAAAGGGCACACAAAATGGGTGCCCTGCTGGTGGTGGACAATACGTTTGCCACGCCGGTTAATCAAAATCCGCTGTTGTTGGGCGCCGACCTCGTCGTGCACAGCGCTACAAAATATCTGGGTGGTCACAGCGATATCACCGCCGGCGCCCTCATTGGGCCGGCAAGCCTGATAGAAAAAGTGGGGCCTTGGCGAAAAAATCTCGGCCAAATGCTGGCTCCGGAAACCGCTTCACTACTTTCCCGCAGTCTGCGAACTCTGGTCCCACGCGTAAAACAGCAAAACGAATCGGCGTCAGCAATTGCCCAGGCCCTGGCCAGGCACCCAAAAGTGCAAAGGGTCCTGTATCCCGGGCTTCCGGACTTTCCCGGCCACGCTCTGGCTAAACGTCAAATGAGCGGTTTTGGAGGCATGATGACCATGGAGCTGGATTCCGATGAAACCGGAACCCGTAAAGTGGCGGACTCATTCCGGATTTTCCGCATTGCTCCCAGTCTGGGTGGCGCCGAAAGTCTTTGCACCCAGCCGGTCACCACAACTCATCATGGCCTGCCAGAAATGGAACGACAACGCCGTGGCATTACCGGATCCATGATACGATTCTCAATCGGTTTTGAGGATGCGTCCGATCTGATTGCCGATATTGAACAGGCACTCAAAAGTATCTGACCATGAAAGTACGCGACAGCGACATGCCCGAAGAAACCGTGTGGGATCGTTTGTTTGACGTGGACCTGATCTTGTCCCGCATGCAAATAGACCGGCACGTTGAAACCCTGACAGAAATCGGGTTTGGATACGGCACGTTTACCCTTCCTGCTGCCAGGCGTATTTCGGGCACCCTGCATGCTTTCGATATTGACCCGAAGATGCGTTCCGTTGTGGAGAAAAAACGGCAGGAACAACCAGCGGAGAGCACCTCATCCGGCACCGGAAACATCCAGCTGCACATCCGGGATGTGATCGCCTCGACTACCGGTCTGCCGGACAGGTCGACGGACTATGTGATGCTTTTCAACATCATGCATCACGACCGGCCAGCGGAACTGCTCGAAGAGTCGAACCGTATTTTGAAGCGTGGAGGAAAAGCCGGCATTATCCACTGGCGCAGCGACATTTCCACGCCGCGCGGACCGGACCTGTCCATCCGACCCACACCGGAAAAGATCTGCGACCTCCTCAGGGAACATTCTTTTCACGTTGAAGGGGAACCGGAAATCCTGCCACCTTATCATTTCGGCGTCATCGGCCGCAAGGTGCTGTGAGTGACCATGCCCGTGTTCCCATGTGCCAGGAATACCTCGCGGTCTTCGTCCATGGCGGAGGAAGCGTGATAATGATCGCACGGCATCCGGTGTTACCCGCTGTCCTCACGGTCAACTTCCGCACCAGCGGGAAGGGCGAATCGCAGATTCAACTCATCAATACTCTTCGCTGTCTCCTCCAGGTTTTTCCCCCGAAAAGTGTGAAACAGATTGGCACGAATTCCATCCCACTCTCCATGCACAGGACAGGGCTTTTCCTCACCGCATCCCGGCAATCCAAGCAGACAGTCGGTGAACAGGCCCATTCCGTCAATGGCAACCACCACATCTACCAAACTGATCTCTTTCGGATCTCTTTTAAGCGCCACACCACCCTTCGGACCTTTCATCGAAACCAGAATTCCGGCAGAGGTGAGCTGTTGCAGTATCTTGGTCAGGAAATGGAAGGATATGTTCAGTTCCTTGCTCATTTTGCCAATTGAGACATAATCTTTCGATCGGGATGATTCCCGCGCAACATACAGAGAGGCCAGAATTCCATAGGTGCACGCCTTCGATAATACCATTTAGCTATACCGGTTATGATGAACTGAAAATTCGTGAAATGAATGATTGCATGATGGTCGAATGAGTTGGCCTTTCCGGCTGTAATCTGTCTGCCCTTTCTTTATTTGCCCAGAAGGGAAAACAGAAAGACACCGGTTATTCATTGGTCACCCTGCTACATCTACTGCCAAAAATAAGATAAAATAGTCTCTAAATAAAATCATCCGATGCCGGTACGGTCAGAGCATATCCGGCCGTAGTTTATGAAGCAAAATGAAAGAATGTGATACAATGTTAAATTCTATTATATTGATCAGGTTGTTGACAAATAAGGACGTTCCCACAGGGTTGGATTCTGCCATTCAGACGGCAAAAAGGTTAACAACAAGGGTTAATTTGCAAAAAAAATTCAAACTTCAACCGAAGCATGAAGCGTATTATTATTGTTGAGGACGATTTAATTCTTTCATTATTGCTGGAAAAACAGATTCAGCGGATGGGGTATAAAGTTGCAGCCAAGGTCAACAACGGGGAAGAAGCGGTCGAGAAAATCAGAGGGGAGAATCCCGATCTTGTCCTGATGGATATCAAGCTCGTGGGCGAAATGGATGGCGTGGAAGCTATCGATCACGTGCGGAAATTTTCTGATGTTCCGGTACTCTATCTTACCGGAAATTCAGATGATATCACAAAAAAGCGCGCAAAAGCCACCAATCCAGTGGCGTACATGGTTAAGCCGGTCGATATGTCACTTCTGAAGTTAACCATTCAAAATGTTCTTCGTCCATGACTTGCCAGACAAGTAATCAAGGCAATATTTAACTTGCTTCCGCAGACTTACTTGTGTCAAAATATATACTTGTGTCAGCATATTTTAAACAGCATAATGTACATGCTCCATATTCTGCTGAATCCGGTTCGCATCCAACTATTGCTGTTTCTCTTTTTGATAGTCATAGGACACCAACCTATGAGTTCAAATCCGGCCGCTATATCACGGCGATCATAAACCGTTTCGTAATGCAGCTGCACGCCGGCAGAAGTTTTATCCCTATGCGCTACCCACCTGTCGTACCCGGTGAAATGTGCTTTTTACTTCCCGTGGCAGTGCTTGTACTTCTTGCCTGATCCACACGGACACGGATCATTGCGCCCGACGCGATCGCCAACAACAACCGGCTGTCGTTTTGCCTTTTCACCACGACCGGCTGCAGCAGCTGCTCTCTGGGCATCACCGTCTTGCGGCCCACCGCCAAAGCGAAGTCCCATATTCTCGGCTGAATCATGCTGCGTCTTGAGCTTGTCCATATCGACGCGGCTTCGCGCCGGCTGACGTGCCTGCTGCAGCTGGTTCGGGTCGGCTGCGACTTCCGGAACTGCCCGCCATATCAGTGCTATCACATCATTGTTGATATCCTCAAGCAGCTGAGTGAACATGTTGAAGGCCTCCCGTTTGTACTCAAGCAGAGGATCTTTTTGTCCGAAGGCACGCAACCCCACACCCTGTTTCACAGAATCCAGATCACGCAAGTGCTCCATCCATTTTTCATCGATAACGGACAATACCGCGGAGCGCTCCAGCGCCCTGACCACTTCCTGACCTTCGTTCTGCATCGCCTCTTCAATATTCACAACAACACGCATGCGTTTCACACCATCGGTGAACAGGATCTGCACATTGGTTGGCTTGTTCGGCGCATTGCTCTCGTGCACCTGCTTAATAACCTTGTAAAAAGGTACGGTCAGCCGTCTTTCTTTTTCCTGATAGGTTTTTACGGCTTCCTCAAAGATCAGGTCAATGACCCCATCTTCACGCAGATTGGACCATTTTTCCCGGTCCACCTGCACATCAACAGCAAGCAGGCGCAAAATCCGCTCGCGAATGCCGTCGTAATCACCCTCCTTGTAGAGTTCCATGACAATGGAGGAGATCATGTCCTCGAGCATGTCCAGCAGCATGCTGCTCAACCCCTCACCGAGCAGCGCATTTCGGCGGTAGCCGTAGACCACATTCCGCTGATTGTTGAGCACGTCATCGTATTCCAGCTGCCGTTTCCGGATGCTGAAGTTGTTCTGCTCAACTTTTTTCTGAGCCCGCTCCAGCGTCTTTGAAACCCAGGGATGCTGGATCACCTCGCCTTCCTCGAATTTCAGTCGATCCATCACGTTGGCCACACGTTCCGATCCGAAAAGACGCATCAGATCGTCTTCAAGTGAGACAAAAAACTGCGATTCGCCGGGGTCACCCTGACGCCCGGACCGTCCGCGCAGCTGCAAGTCAATGCGGCGTGATTCATGGCGCTCGGTACCGAGAATGGCAAGTCCACCCAGCTCACGGACACCATCACCCAGTTTGATATCGGTTCCGCGCCCGGCCATGTTGGTCGCGATTGTCACCGCCCCTTTTTGTCCGGCATCCCGAACGATCTCACTTTCGCGCTGATGCTGTTTGGCATTCAATACATTATGCCGTATTCCAGCGCGCTTGAACATCCGGCTGAGCATTTCGGAGACCTCGACGCTTGTGGTGCCAACCAGCACAGGCTGTTCACGCTCGTTATATTCGCGGATCCGGTTGACGACGGCATTGTACCGCTCCCGCTTGGTACGGTAGACCAGATCCTCATGGTCCTCACGCAATACCGGCACATTGGTAGGAATTTCAATCACTTCCAGCTTGTATATTTCAAAAAACTCTCCCTCCTCGGTGATCGCCGTACCGGTCATCCCGGCCAGCTTGTGATACATTCGGAAGTAGTTCTGCAGGGTGATGGTGGCGTAGGTCTGGGTAGCGGCCTCCACCTTGACATTCTCTTTGGCTTCAATGGCCTGATGGAGTCCGTCTGAGTAGCGCCGGCCGGACAGAACACGTCCGGTATGCTCATCCACGATCTGCACCTTGCCATCTGATACGATATACTCATCATCACGTTCAAAAAGGGTATAGGCCTTGAGCAGCTGGTTCACAGAGTGGATGCGCTCACTGCGCTCGGAAAAGACCCGGTAGAGTTCAGACATGCGATCCGAGCGTTCCTTTTTAAGCTCCTCCCTGATCTTCTCGATCTGCTGAAGCTTGTAGTCCTCGCTGAAATCGGGATTGCTTTCTATTTCTGAGATCTGATCCCTCTCCTTCTTTTCCAGCTCTTCTTCGATTTCAGAGGTGTCGGTGCCCATGTCCGGTATCACGAAAAAGTCTTTGTCCTCGCTGGACGGGGTGATCAGCTCGCGGCCCATTTCGGTGAGCTCGATGGTGTTCTGCTTCATGTCCACCGCATAGTACATGGCCTCATCCACCAGATGCATGTTCTTGCCCTGATCCTGCAGATACAAGTATTCGGTCTGTTGAGTAAGCTTTTGCAGGTGCGGCTCCTGCATCATTTTCATGAACTTTTTGCTTTTGGGAAAACCTCTCCGGGCGCGGAACAGGGCAAGGCCGGCCTTCTGCTCGTCTCCTTTCTCCAGAGCCTCCTCGGCTTCATGAAGGAACTTGCCGATGAGTTTTTTCTGTGCTTCAACGAGCCGTTCGACTCTGGGTTTCAGTTCGGAGTATTTCTGATTCTGATTGTCCTGCGGCACCGGTCCGGAGATAATGAGCGGGGTCCGGGCCTCATCGATGAGCACGGAATCGACCTCATCGACGATGGCATAGTGGTGGCCGCGCTGCACCAGCTGATCCTTGCTGATGACCATGTTGTCCCGCAGGTAGTCAAAGCCGAATTCGTTGTTGGTGCCATAGGTGATGTCCGCCCGGTAGGCATTTCTCCGCTCTTCGGAATTGGGCTCATAGCGATCCACACAATCCACCCGGAGCCCGTGAAAGTTGAATATCGGCTCATTCCATTCCGTATCGCGCTGTGCAAGATAGGTGTTGACGGTTACAATGTGGACACCGCGTTCAACCAGGGCATTCAGATAAGTCGGAAAAATGGCGACCAGCGTTTTACCTTCGCCCGTTTTCATCTCGGCGATTTTCCCCTGATGCAGGGCCACGGCTCCGATGAGCTGCACATCATAGGGGATCATATTCCATTCGGTTTCGGTTCCGGCCACCTTCCAGCTTTTGCCGACAAACCGGCGGCAGGTATCCTTCAGCACAGCAAATGCCTCTGGCAGAATATCTTCGAGCACCTCCTCGACAATATCAAGCCATTCCTTATCGAGCTCTTCAAGTTCTTTCTCCAGATCGTTCCGCTTTTCGATCTCACCGGGTTCGCCGGTATGAATAACCTTGAGCTCCTTTTTGATCTCGTCTATTTTTTTCTGGGTGGCGGCAGTTGCTTCCCTGATTTCCTGCTTGAACTCCTGCGTTTTTGCCTTGAGCTGATCGTCGGAAAGCTCTCTTATTTCGTCTTCATAGGACTTGATTTCGTCGACGATCGGTTGAATTTTTTTAATGTCGCGCTCGCTTTTGGAGCCCATTATTTTGGAAATACCTGCAAAAATTTTGTCTATCATATCAGCCTTCTGGCATATTTCAAAGTTAGTACAACCTGTAAAAGTACGGTTAAATCAAGGCTCGTTCAACTTGACGTTTTCTGATCGTTTTCTACTCAAACGAACAAATGCAAAAAATAGCCTGTATTTCTTTGTTCAATGTTTCATGAAAAACTCGTATTTTTAGGGTCTTTGTAAAATTGTGACAGACAGAATGATAAACTTTGTACCCAGATGACAAAACGAACATATCAACCAAGCCGGCGCAGTCGCAGTAACGTTCACGGGTTCCGTTCCCGCATGGAGACCGCCAACGGACGTAAAGTATTGAAACGACGCCGTGCTAAAGGTCGACACAGGTTGACCGTCAGCGATGAAGGATTCCGCAAATAGTAACAGGCGGAAATACATTTTACCACGCTCCCGGATTCTGCGCGGGCGCGAGCCGATACAGCGTCTGTTTCAGAAGGGCAGGATGCTCCGGGAGCAACATATGGATCTTCGTTATTTACTGTTTCCCGGACAGCCCGGTATATGTCTTGCAGGATTTATTGCTGGAAAACGTTTGGGAAAGGCTCACGAACGCAATCTGATCAAACGCCGTATGAGGGAAGCTTACCGGCAGCATCAATATCTGATACGTGATATCAGCCAATCCGCAGAGATCGGGTTTCAAGGGATCCTTATTGCAAAAAATGCCACTGTTCCATACCAGGCAATAGAACAGGAATGTATCCGGTTGCTCACTGCTGTTAATCGGCACATCCGGGAGCAGGCCCACTCATGAAATATTTTGATTATATTTTGAAGTTGCTTCGAAACTGCGCCACACTCGCGCGAAACACCACCAGATATCTTCTTATTCTGCTTGTACGCGGATATCAGTTTTTTATCTCCCCCTATTTTCCGTCGAGTTGCCGCTACTACCCCACCTGTAGTTATTATGCCATCGACGCCATTAAAACTCACGGCGCCATCAAGGGATTTTGCCTCACCGCATGGCGGCTGCTGCGCTGCAATCCCTGGAGTGCTGGAGGTGATGATCCTGTTCCCGGCACATCATCCCCCGGTTCCTGCAAACATCACAGCCACCCGGAACACAAGGAACAGATGAGTCACCCTGTCCCATCCACATCATCCAATGACCTTTAAACAGCTATTATTTTGGACCGCAATACCGTAATCGGATTTGTACTCATTTTCGGGCTCATGCTTGCCTGGATGTACACCACCATGCCCTCCCAGGAGGAGCTGGAACGCCAGCGCCGCGAGCGCATGGCCCGCGACACGATACCAGAAATGCAGGAACAGCAGGAGCACCGTATCGACCAGGAACGCGAACCGGGCGATCGTGTCGATGAACGTGTCGCTGACCGGCCTTCCCTTGGGGTTTTCGGGTATCAGGCGGTCACCGATACCATATCCACCTGGGTGGAGACGCCAAAATATCGTGCCCGTTTTACCAATCTCGGCGGCGGTCCGGCGAGCATCCACCTGAAAAAACATAAGCTCTGGGATAACGGTCTGGTGCAGTTGATGTCCGACACCACTCGCTCCGCCTATTCCGTGGAATTCCTTTCCACCGAGAACTATAACATTGAAACCGACCAGCTGCTGTTCCGGCCTCTGACGACGGACCCTTCCGTTGTGGTCGGACGCGGTGAAAATGCCACAGTGCAATACGAACTGCTGCTTGAAGACGGCAGCCGGTTGATCTACACCTACACCATTGATGCCGACACCTACCAGATCCTGCTCAGCATAACCTTTGACGGTTCGGAGCAGCATATCAGCGGACGCAGTTTTGAGGTTGTGTGGAAGCCGGCCATCCCGCCGACCGAGCGGGATGTCGCTTCAGAAAAACAGTACACCGCGGCCTACAGCTATGCCGGCGGGGTGCTGGAACAGTTCCAGCCATCCAGCCAGGGGTACACCGAAAGCATCATCACCGGCAATGTCACCTGGGTGGCCAGCAAGTCGAAGTTCTTCACGCAGGTCATGAAGGCCCAAGAGCCGACCGACGGGGCCATTCTCTCAGCCGAGCATTCAACCGATCCGGATAACGGCG
>SLKA01000078.1 GCA_007134845.1 Balneolales bacterium | reverse complement strand
TTTCAATCAGGGCTACGCGGGTTTGATTTGCTGCCGCGTGAATGATGATTTGGTTTTTCATGTGGATTCCAGGTTGAGAAGCAGACGATGCAGGAATCAAAAACCAGATCTCTGATTGGCAAAGCCGATAAATTTCTGAATTTAGAAAAAGTCGATTGTAACATGTGTTTTGACTCGTACATTCCGTGCTGCTTTAGAGAATTTCCTTCATTAAATATCAATAACAGTCTTTGAAAAACATCTTCCGGTAACTTTTGGATAGTGGTTCGGAGTGTAATCCCGCTGAAGCCACTGTACAGTGATCATCCAATCAGAGATCGGGGAAGATGGAACTGTTGGTAACAACTTGCTTGCGTTTATTAACGCTGGGTACCGGGAGGGCATTCCGTCGGGGGTTTGAATCTGTCCGTATTTTTTCAGCAATCCGGCGGACAAGGCTGCTTTTTTTACACCGGTACTTCGAAGGGCAATATAATGTAAAAAAAGGAATAATAACACCCTTAGTTCCAAGCATCAATCGTTTGGAGAATCTGGTCCTAATCGGATACGCGCCGGATTACAGCACCGACCGAATTGAGTTTGTCCTCAAGTTTCTCATAACCACGATCCAAATGATAGACACGAAGCACCTCGGTTTCCTCCTCGGCCACGAGGCCGGCCATGACCAGGCTCACGCTGGCGCGCAAATCGGTGCTCATCACCGAGGCACCCTTGAGTTTAGACCGCCCGCGAATGGTCACCATATTATCACGACGCTCAATATCAGCTCCAAGACGCACCAGTTCAGGTACATAACTGAACCGGTCCGGGTAGATGTGATCGGTGACGGTCGATTTGCCGTCGGCCTGAGTCATCATGGTGGCCCATTGTGCCTGCAGATCGGTGGGGAAGCCGGGGTAGATGGCAGTTTCAACAGAAACAGGGGGTATGCGGTCGGCCGAGCGGATCCGGATAGATGATTCACCAATCTCAAGTCCGGCATGCAGTTTGCTGAAGGTATCGGTGAATGATCCCAAGTCGCGCTCCAGAGTATCGGTCAGGGTAACATCCGATCCCGGTATCATGGCAGCTGCAATCATGAATGTGCCGGTCTCAATGCGGTCGGGTGTATTGTTCATGGTGCCCGATTTGATGCAGTCAACACCGTCGATGGTGAGAACCGGAGTTCCGGCTCCTGATATTCTGGCTCCGAGCGTATTCAGATTATCGCATAGGTTAACCACATCCGGTTCCATGGCGGCATTTCGTATGACCGATTTGCCGCTGGCCCTGACCGCCGCCAGCACCAGATTAACCGTAGCCCCGACACTGCTGGGTATCATGGTGAAGGATCCACCCGGAAGGCGACCGTTCGGCGCTTTGGCTATTACGTATCCTCCATCCATCTCAATTTCTGCACCAAGGGCTTTCATTCCCTCCAGGTGCAGATTCACAGGTCTGGGTCCCCAGGCGCATCCGCCCGGAAGAGAAACCCGGGCATGGCCGGCGGCACCGAGAAGAGCGCCGGTCATGTAAAAAGAGGCACGCATTTTTCTGACCAGTTCGTATGGTGCGACATGGCTGCTCATCTGTGCAGGGTCGATCGTCAGTTCTCGCTTCTCCCTGGCGAATGTAACTTGCGTCCCGGTTTCACTGATCACCTTGTTGAAGGTGAAAATGTCATTGAGCAGGGGTACATTGGTAATGGTGATCGGTCCGTCAGCGAGAAGGGCGGCAGCCATTAATGGCAGAGCGGCATTTTTTGATCCGCTGATCGTCATGGTGCCTTTGAGAGGGTGGCCTCCCTGAATCAAGAATTTATCCAATGATATTATCTGATTAGTGGGTTATAGTTATTTTTTTCGGATGGTGACAAGAGTCTGATGTTTTTCGACAGATGCACCCGGCCGGCAGTGGACCGTCTCGATCCGGCCGTCTCCGGATGCGCGCAGTTCGTTTTCCATCTTCATGGCTTCCAGTATAATGAGAGGATCGCCCTCACGGATTCGAGCACCTTCATCCACCAGTACCTGCAGCACTTTGCCGGGCATGGGTGCATGCATCAGTGTGATTCCCGTTGCCCCGGATTTACCGAATTCCATCTGATTGAGCAGCTGCTGCTGTTCATCGCGAACAGTTATCAGGTACAGATGGCCATTCACCTGAAAGAGCACTTGTCCGCAGGGCTGGTGCTCAATGAGCAGCACGTGATAGTTTCCCGTGCCCGTCCGCAGATGAAATTCACCGCCGCCGAGATCTTCCCACTCAAAAGGATAGGAGTGACCGTCAAGGCTGGCAACCAGCTGCTCCATCTGGTAGGAGATCTGGTACGACGCGTTGCTGGATATGATCTGAAGATTGATCATGAATAAAGATCGGCTTGCTGGTATGTTTTCGGTTTGTCCGGGCGGCATGGTTTCATGATGACCCTTTCATGGCGCCGTGGCCCGCTTTGGTCGCCCTGTAAAAAAAAGATTCAGGGTGATCGTTGTCAAAATGTCTCACTTTTGCTCCAATATTGCCACCATCGTTTTCGAAAACCTCGATCATGTTTTTATGCATCAGGGTGATCAGGTCGTCCCGGATTTCACCGAATGACAGGCTGGTCTCCTGCTGAATGTGGGCATAGGACTCGGCATAGATGAGCTGGTTCAGAATGCTGAGCTGACTTTCTGTAATTTTTGACATGGGATGTACCCTCCTGATGGTTGTTATTTCAAGATGGTTATTATTTCAATTTGATGTCACCATAGGTGATCAGATTCCAACGGTTGTCGTAGATGAACAGCCGATGGAGTCCGTCATTTCTGTCGCGGGCCGCGCTGTAATTATTTGCCGGATCAAACTCGGCTGGATAAATGTTGAAGACCAGCAGTCCGAACTCGAGCGGGCTCCGGTCATGGAAATAGAGTGTCCGGCGGGAGCGTTCGTCGAATACGTCATGGAAGGCGACTGCTCTTAGCCCGTTTACTGTTCCGACACCGGTGATGAGCAGCTCTATCTGAACCGGTTCGCCGCGGGTCGGATTTGGAAACGGCGGAACCTGGACTTCCACATAACCCTGAAACATGGGTCCGATGCGCCAGTCGTCCTCGTCGCGGCTGACCACCTCTCCGTTTGGGGTGGTTTCGGTGTAATTTTCCGGTGTCCGGTAAGCCTGCTGCTCAAATTCGATCTGATCCTGACTCCGGCTGCATCCCGATACCATGATGATCAGTGCTGCCACTGAAAAAAGCAGAATTCGAATGTATTGTGTTCGTAGTGTGTTTATGCCTTGAATCATCATGAAAAAACGGCTGCCATCAGGGAACCTTTTCTTCTCCTTTTTCGTGAGATAATATGTAATTTGCCGATTCCGGCATGCGACCGGAATCTGTTCAACTTTAAAATAACGAATTATGCTGGAAGTAATTGGCATCACAAATTGCAATACCATAAAAAAAACGAAGGAATGGCTTTCTGACAACAATATTTCCTACTCATTCCGGGATGTCAAAAAGGAGCCGCTAACCCCGAACGAACTTGCGGAGCTGGTGATGAGAGCGGGGCTTGAAACCCTGGTCAATCGTCAGGGGCGCAAGTGGAAAATGCTTGGTTTGTCTGACAAGGAACTGACCGACAATGACTTGTTCGAGGTCCTGCTGGAACATCAGACCATGATTAAACGTCCGGTTTTACGGCGTGGAGAGGCGGTGCTGGTGGGTTTTGACGAAGATGCGCTGGAACGTTTTGTCGAGGGAGAATCCTGATGAGCTATCATCTGCCGGCCGGAATTCTGTCAGTTGTGCTGCTGAGTCATCTGCTTTTAATGTCGGGATCCATTCGTGCCGTTTGGGATGCGGATGGCGGCAGCAGTTGGCTTGATGGCAGCAATAGCAGCTCCTCCGGCCTGGCGGTTGCAGGCAACCCTGACATCCAACAGCTCATAGATGCCAACGAGAGGTTGACCTACGAGGTCCGCTATGGTTTTCTTCGGCTCGGTGATGTGCATGTCTACCTGAAACAGGATACCGTGTATCGCGATACCCCTGCTGTGCATATGGTCACTGAAATGATATCCAACAGAAGACTTCCCCTGGTGGGACACCGCGAGGTTCATTACCATAATTTTCTGGCTTTCAATGACTCAATACCTTACGGCATTCGCTTCTGGCAGAACAGTATGCATAAGGAGCAAATGGAACGATACCTGTACGATTTTGACTATGCGGCCGGTTTGGTATACAGCTATGAAGACGGTGAACTCCTGGATACACTTGATTTGGACGAACCCGCCGACGGCGGACCTGCTGTGATGTACTATTCCCGGCTGTTTGCCGGAACGGATCAGTCCAGGGTGTATCCCATCTATATCGATAATGAAAAATCGAATATCACGATGAGATTTTCATCGGAAAAAGTTTCCTACAATTCGCCCGCATTTCCCAATGAGCGGATTTCGGCATATGTCATGGATGGGTACGCGGATTTTGACGGTCCGTTTGGCTTTTCCGGTGATTTTGCAACACTTTTCATGGATGATGATTTACGCATTCCGCTGGAAGCAAGGGTATCCATCTGGGTGGGAAGCGTGCGGGTGAGGCTGATTGAGTACGAACGCCTGAACTGAAATATCATGATAGAACCGACGATTCATACGTAACCATTTCATCGCATTAACAATAGCAACAATAGCAACAAATGCAACGATAGTATTGATGAATTCATTGAACGTTTTTTTTAAAAGATTGCCCCACGCTGAAGGGCTTGAACTGCCGGCCTATGCGACACCGGATTCGGCCGGCCTGGATCTGAGGGCAGCGCTTGAAGAACCGCTGATTTTGGAACCCGGTAAGCGCGCACTGGTACCGACCGGACTTAAAATGGCACTGCCGCAGGGATTTGAAGCACAAATACGGCCTCGCAGCGGACTGGCATTCCGGCATGGTATCACCATGCTGAACACACCCGGTACCATCGATGCCGATTACCGTGGCGAGGTGAAGGTCCTGGCTGTTAATCTCGGTGATGAACCGTTTGAGATACGGCACGGCGACCGGATCGCTCAGATGGTCATTGCACCGGTTACCAGAGCTGATGTGAAGTCGGTCAGCGAATTACCCGATACACAGCGGGGTGATGGAGGCTTCGGAAGCACAGGAAATCATTGAATAGACTCATGCCATATCTGGCCCTGCTCAGGAACAATCATCAGTTCCGCAGGGTCTGGTTGAGCCAGATCATCTCCAACTTCGGTGACTGGTTCGGTGTCATCGCTGTATTCACCCTCATTCTCAACTACTCCGATTCCGAGTTTCTCCTCGGGTTGGTGATCGTTACCAAATTTGTGGCCTTCGCCGCATTATCGCCGTTTGCAGGGTATGTAGCTGATCGTTTTGACCGCCGGATGCTTATGCTGGTATGTGATTTCGGTCGGGGTGCGGTGGTGCTCAGCTTCCTTTTTGTGAGGGATCCGTCGCTGATCTGGCTGGTCTATGTATTGACATCGATGCAGATGGGCTTTGCCGCCGTTTTTGAGCCCGCCAAACAGGCTTCCATTCCAAATATTACCACGGGTGACGATCTGGTTAATGCCAATATCATCTCGAACCTTTCCTGGAGCGTTATTTTTACCACGGGTATGGGAATCGGCGGACTCGCCACGGCCTGGTTCGGCACCGATGCCGTTTTTATTGTCAACGGAATCGGCTACATCCTCTCAACATGGTTCATTTTCAAAGCAACCATACCGCATGAGCGTGATGAGGCAACCATAAAGTCACTCCGGAATCCCATAAAGGGCATCATTGACGGCTACCGGTACATTTTTTCAAATCCGCATATCTTGCGTCCTGCACTTGCAAAGGGAACCATAACTTTTTTCATGGGAGCCTTGGTGTACATGCTCATTCTGGTCTCCGAAGATATTCTTATGATGGGCAGCATTGGCCTCGGATTGCTGTTTGCGGCACGAGGCTTTGGAACGGCGGTCGGACCGGTTCTGATTCGCCGCTACCTGAGCGACGAGCGCAAGTGGGTTGCACTGATGGGCGTTGCCATGATCACTGCCGGCACATTCTACCTGATCATCGGTGCGCTCGAAGTGATATGGCTGATGCTGATGCTCGTTTTCATAGCACATATTGCTTCCGGGGCTAATTGGGTGATGAGCACGGTTCTGTTGCAAAAGCGCTCACCTGACGAGTACCGCGGACGCATATTCAGTTCCGAGTGGCTTTTGTTCACCATGTCCCATGCCGTATCGGTCACCTGCGCGTCACTGATCATGGAGTTCGACCTGCTCACAATCCGTCAGGCAATATGGATTTACTCGGCCGGACTCCTTCTGGCCGGTTCTATCTGGTTGATGCTGGTTGCGCGCAGGGAAGCACGTTGGAACCGTCTCAGATCAGTGCAGGATTGGAGGAGGGATATGCGTCAGCATCATGTCCTTGACTGGCAGGCAAAAAAAAGCAGCCAGGAAAGGTGACCAACCAAAACCTGGCCGCAGGAGTTCATGAACATACAACGCTATGCTTCTGATCTGGATCTCTCAAGCCATTCTGTTACTCTGTTCCAAGCTGCCTGGCCCTGCGTGCTGCTTCATCCACGGCCTTGATCATGGTTACGCGAAGACCGCCTTCTTCCAGTTTCAGCAGTCCGTCGATGGTACATCCGGCCGGTGTTGTCACATGGTCTTTAAGGATAGCCGGATGCTGATGGGTCTCGGCCACCATGCGTGCCGCACCCAGACAAGCCTGTGCCACCAGTGCCGTGGAAACATCACGCGGAAGACCGCATTTTACGCCGCCTTCGGCCAGCGCCTCAATCACGACATATATGAAGGCAGGGCCGCTGGCACTGAGTCCGGTCACGGCATCAAAGTACTTCTCATCGAGCACTATGGTCTTGCCAACTGCCCCGAAAAGCGCCTCGGCGAAAAGGATCTGTTCACCATTGGTCTGATTGCCAGAGGCCAGCACCGTCATCCCTGCGCCGATTTCACATGGTGTATTGGGCATGGCGCGTATTACGGGAAGCGGCAATACCAGTGCTTTTTTCAGCTGTTCGAGTGTAAATCCGGCCATGATGGAGATGACCAACTGATTCTGATGTATGCTTTCACGAATGGATGCGATAACTTTCGGGGCAATTTGCGGCTTCACACAAAGCAATATGATATCGGCATCCCTGACAGCTTCCGCGTTGTCGGTTGAGCCTTTCACACCGAACTTTTCGTTGAAGTAGACGATACGGGAGTCGTGCTTTGCGGTGACAAAGAGCTGTTCCTTGCTGAGAGTACCGGTTGACAGCAGTCGGGTTACCAGAACCTCACCCATTTTCCCGGCACCAATAAGGGCAATTTTTTTTTCTTTTAGCATGTCAGTCGATTTCAAATGATGTTTCAAATGAGTTACAGCCGGATGACTAAGAATGCAATGCATCCCCCAATACCGGTAATTACGTTTTCGTGTGCTTCATAGTCATGAGAACCCGGTCACCCATTTCCGAAGTCGACAGCACTTTGAGGGCGTGGCGGCTCATATCCTTGCAGTTGTAACCGTCGGCCAGGACCTTGCTGATGGCCGATTCAATGTCCCGGGCCGCTTGCCCATGATCAAGCGAATAGCGGAACATGAGTGCGACAGAAGCCAGCGTGGCAAGCGGATTGGCAATGTCCTGTCCGGCAATATCGGGCGCTGATCCGTGCACCGGTTCGTACATGCCAGGACCGTCACCCAGGCTCGCCGATGGCAGCATCCCGATGGAACCGGTCAGCATGGCAGCCTCATCACTCAGAATATCACCGAACATGTTTTCGGTCAGTATGACATCAAACTGCGATGGATTCCGGATGAGTTGCATGGCGCAATTGTCGACCAGCATGTGCTCCAGGTCTATTTCCGGATAGTCGCCGGCAATACGGGTGACGGTTTTGCGCCATAGCTGGGAGCTGGCAAGAATATTAGCCTTGTCCACCGAAGTCACTTTTTTGCGGCGGCCACGTGCGGCCTCGAATGCCGCAACGGCTATTCGCTCAATTTCCGGAACGGAATATCGCATGGTATCCACTCCGACCTCAATGTCTTTCTCTACATAAATACCTTTCGGCTCACCGAAATAGAGTCCGCCGGTGAGTTCGCGCACCACCAGAAGATCGACTCCGTCAACCACATCGGGCCGAAGGGGAGAGGCGTCTTTGAGCGAATCAAACACGGTGACGGGACGCAGGTTGTTGTAGAGTCCGAGCTCCTTGCGAAGCCGGAGCAGTGCCTTCTCGGGCCGCTTTTCAGCCGGATTGTCGTCCCATTTGGGGCCGCCAACCGCTCCAAGAAGTACAGCATCCGACTTCTTGCAGGCCTGGATCACGTCGTCTTTTACGGGCTCTCCACAGTTGTCGAGACTGGCGCCGCCGACCAGGTATGTTCCGGTACGAATGTCCATTCCATACCGCTCTGAGAGATAATCAATAATTTTTTTTGCTTCTCTGACCACTTCCACACCAATACCGTCGCCGGGAAGAAGTACAATATGTTTGCTCATAAAAAATCCATAAATCTAAATCATGATAAAAAATTACTACCGGTGAAGCGGCAGGTTTCATAAAAACCCAAACGGGTTAAACAGATGCCGGTGTTTATATCATGCCGTGTCCGGCGTTCATATCATGCCGTGTTTAGCTGCATACTTGAATATGCCTCCGGCTTCCACTATGTCAATCACATCGCCGAGTTTCTTAAGCGGGAAACTTTTTCCGGTGGTGAAATTTTTAATAATGTTGAGTTCGCCGTCGATTTCCACCTCGTCGCCGGTGGATATGTTGCCGATAAGGTCGTCATGGCTTTCATAGGGGATGATGAATCCGCCGTCTACGGCATTGCGGTAGAAAATGCGCGCATAGCCAGTGGCCACGACCGCTTCGGCGCCTGCTTCCATCAGGGAAAACGGGGCGTGCTCCCGGGATGAGCCGCATCCAAAATTCTTGCCGCCTATGATGACTTTGAACTCGGACTTGAACTTGTCCGGGGCGGTGAAGGGGATACCGCCATTTGGAAGGCCGGACTCTTTTTCGGGTACGCCTGAAAGCGAATACCTGCCGTAGAACCGGCGCTCTTCGGGGTCATCGAGACTGTAGACGAGGTGTTCGGCAGGGATGATCTGGTCGGTGTCGATGTCGTTGCCGACGACGAACGCTTTTCCTTTTATGGTTTTGTCCATTGGATAAAAATCGATTTGAAAGAGTATATTGTAATGTGAAGTTACGGTTTGTACAAAGTAATATGGCAGAACGGTGTCTTCAGACCGGTGACTGCTGACCGGTATCTTACGACGCGCCCCCGGCAGAGACGTCCTCCTCAACCGGCAGGTATTCGCGCGGATCGGTGATCTTGCCGGTGATGGCGGATGCCGCCACGGTGTAGGGCGAAGCCAGGTAGACCTGCGCTTTCTTGGAACCCATCCGTCCGGGGAAGTTCCGGTTTGTGGTGGAGATGCAGATCTCCTCGCTCTGCAGGCGCCCGAATGTGTCGGACGGTCCGCCCAGGCATGCCGCACAGGAGGCCTCGCCCATGTGGGCACCGGCCTGCTCGAAGATGTTCCAGAGCGTTTCACCGTCGAAGTATGTGGTTTTGAGCTGCTCGCGGACCAGCGTGGTGGCCGGCACGACATAGGTCTCCACGCCCACCTGGTGGCCTTTGATGATTTTTGCGGCCGCTTCAAAATCGGTGATTTTGCCGCCCGTGCAGGAACCGATGTAGGCGCGTGTGAGCCGGGTGCCACGGACTTCCGTGACAGTCGCCTTGTTGTCGGGCGAATGCGGTTTGGCCACCATGGGCTGCAGATCGGCGCTTTTGTAGCGCCGGACGCTGTGGTATTTCGGGTTCGGATCGTTGAAGAGCGGGGTGAAATCGTAGTCGGTGCGCTGGCGCACGTAGTCAAAAGTGACCTCATCGGGTTCAATTACGCCGTTTTTCCCGCCGCCTTCAATCACCATGTTGGTCAGGGTCATGCGGCCTTCCATATCCATGCGCATTACGCCGTCGCCGGCAAATTCCATCGCACGGTACGTAGCCCCATCCACCCCGATATCACCGATGATCTGCAGAATGAGGTCCTTTGCCATGATGTACGGCGGGATCTCGCCCTCGAAGATGAACTTCATGGTTTCGGGGACTTTCACCCAGAGCTTGCCGGTGCCGAGGATGAACCCGGCGTCGGTGTTGCCGATGCCGGTGGCGAACTGTCCGAACGCGCCGGCGGTGCAGGTGTGGGAGTCCGTGCCGAAAAGCACGTCACCGGGACGTGTGAAGCCTTCTTCCGGCATAGCGACATGACACACACCCTTGTACCGTTCGGTGCCCACATCATAATAGTGGGGAAGATCCTGTTCAGCGGCAAAAGCACGCAGGATATCGACATTCCGGTTGGCATATTTATCATTTGTGAAGATATAGTGATCGGGGATGATCACAACCTTGTCCTTATCCCAGACCCGGGCGTCGTCACCGAACTCGCGCTTGAAGATACCGATAGTGGGTGGACCGCAGACATCGTGCGTCATAAGTATATCCACGTTCACCCATACCGTTTCTCCGGCATCAACACGGGTGCGACCGGATGCTTTGGCCAGAATTTTTTCAGTTAAGGTCATTGACATGATTAGATTCGGTTATTTCAGTACGTCTTTTTGTTTTTATCTGATTTCGGTCAGGTCGTGTTTCAGGGCCTGTTGAAGTACTCGTAGATGGATTCCTGGGTAAATGAGGTGTTCATGTGGGAGACTTCGCCGGAGGATGCGCCGGATTGCAGGGCTTCCTGTTTAGAGCTGTTTTTTTTTACGGGGTCGCGGGAGACACCGTTCTTCCGGAAGCCGTTTGATGCGATTCCGACAAGGTCTTCATCCAGAACCACTTTCTTCTCATCGGCGATCACGATAAATGCCTCGTAGGCATGATTCATCTCCTCTTTGGAGAGTTCATAGCCGAGTCTCTGCAGGCGCGCACCGAGGGCGCGGCGGCCCGAGTGCTTGCCCAGGACAATGATGTTGGATGCGAGCCCGACCGAAGCCGGCGTCATGATTTCATAGGTCTGGGGATTCTTGAGCACGCCATCCTGGTGGATGCCCGCCTCGTGTGAAAAGGCGTTCTGGCCGACAATGGCCTT
>SLKA01000111.1 GCA_007134845.1 Balneolales bacterium | reverse complement strand
GGGATGGTATCCAGAAACACATCGCTTCCTGTTTTCTGCAGCAGGCGCCGTTCACCTGCGGGACGCGCATCACCGGTCGGTTTCATTGTCATATAGCCTGCCGTACCGATGCTGAGTGCCGCAAGATTAAGCATGGCCCGCTCTCTGCCTGAGAGCCTGTCGGCATCAATAGCCTGTGAATTTGCGAGATACAGGCCAAGGCCCATGCCTGCAGCACCAACGATCAGGTAACCGTATCTCGGCCGGTATTGTTGAATGTAACGCTCTGATGCCAGGTGCATATTATACTGCAATACTCTCTCGTTCACTAGTTCCAGCGAGATAACGGGGTTTTGGGGAGCCGGGAGCACCACCGGATGGAAGAAAACGGTTTCGGAGAGTATCGTCCTGGAGTCGGGATCCCGGACGGGTTCCTCTCCAATCATCCATGCCGATGTAGTGCAACCTGAAACCGCCAGAATAAGCACGGCAACCATCGGAAGAAATTTTCCGGAAGTCTGTGCTGATCGTTTTTTCACACCTGGCATGGCTGTCGTTTGATAGTAACAAATCGGCCGGCATCCGCTCCGCCTGTTTCGAAGTGTTGCCGCTTTTCTGAATGTAAATGGTACCCGGTTTGACGCTCTCTGCACCGTCACCGGTATCGGCACCAAGAGCTACGGTTCCGGTACTGTTCCCGCGCCTAACGAATCTCACATCCTGATTATTTTCGGGCGGAGCATGATCTCAAATTAATTCTTCATAAGATAACAGGTGAAAACTTAATTTCAGAGCGGTATATTGCCTTGGAAAAGCCCTTTTTTTAGTTGCAATTAACAGCATTTCTGCTTTTTTTATGCATGACAATGGGGCAATATATTTTGATGCACTTTCACTTCGGCACCGGCGTTCCGGATTCCTGTAAAAAAAATTATTTAAAACCTCAATATTCACACTTTCATAAAATGGATGTAGTTATGTCAGAAAATAAATCAGGTATGCAATCATTAATGTCAGAATCCCGTGTTTTTCCTCCTCCCGAGAATATCCGGAAGAGAGCATGGATCAATTCACTCGATCAGTACAAAGAAATGTGGGATCGATCCATCAATGATCCCGACGGTTTCTGGCTGGAGCAGACCAAGATACTCGACTGGTTCAAGGCTCCTACAAAAGCTCTTGAATACGAATGGAATACAAAAAAGCGAATCATCAAACACACCTGGTTTGCTGACGGAGAGTTGAACGTATCTTACAACTGCCTGGACCGCCATCTCGGCACGCCCGTTGAAAACAAGACAGCCATACTCTGGCAGGGTGAAGAAGAAGATGCCGTACAGGAATTCACCTACAAGCAACTGCATACCGAAGTATGTAAATTCGCTAATGTATTGAAGTCCAAAGGAATAAAAAAAGGTGACCGAGTTGCCATTTACATGCCCATGATTCCCGAATTGGCTATCGTCATGCTAGCCTGCACGCGCATCGGCGCCATCCATTCGATCATTTTCGGCGGATTCAGCTCCGATGCGATCAAGGGCCGTGTGAACGACTCGGACTGCAAGATGCTGATCACTTCGAACGTCTCCCTGCGTGCCGGCAAGCATATCCCGCTGAAAAAAATTGCCGATGAGGCACTGGAAGACTGTCCGACCATCGAGAATGTCATCGTCTCCAAGGTCACCGACGATCCTTGCAACATGGTGGATAAACGCGATGCGTGGTACCATGAGGAGATGGAAAAGGCCAGCGATGACTGTCCGCCCGAAAAGATGAACGCCGAAGATGAGCTGTTCATCCTTTACACATCCGGATCCACCGGAAAACCCAAGGGCGTGGTTCACACCACCGGCGGTTATTTGCTGCATACGGCAATAACCCACAAACTGGTGTTCGACATCCACGATGATGATATTTACTGGTGCACAGCAGACATCGGATGGGTTACAGGCCACAGCTATATTGTCTACGGCCCGCTCGCCAACGGAGCCACCAGCCTGATGTTCGAAGGCGTACCGACCTACCCTGATGCCGGACGTTTCTGGCAAATCTGTGACAAGTTCAAAGTCACCGCGTTCTATACGGCACCGACGGCCATCCGCTCATTGATGAGCCAGGGCGATGACTGGGTGATGAAGTACAAGCTCGACTCGCTGCGGATCCTCGGTTCGGTGGGCGAACCCATCAACCCGGAAGCATGGATGTGGTATCATACCAGAGTGGGACGGGAGAAGTGTCCGATCATGGATACCTGGTGGCAGACCGAGACCGGCGGCTTCATGATCACACCCCTGCCGGGTGCCATGGCACTGAAACCGGGCAGTGCCTCAAAACCGTTCTTTGGAGTGGAGCCGCTGATCCTGCGTGATGATGCGAGCAAGTGTGACATCAACGAAGGCGGCAAGCTCTGCATCCGCAAGCCCTGGCCGGGCATGATGCGCACCATGTGGGGCGACCATGACCGTTTCATCGACACCTATTTTACCATGTTCAATGACATGTACTTCACAGGCGACGGCTGCCGTGTTGATGATGACGGCGATTACTGGCTGATGGGCCGTATCGATGACGTTGTGAACGTATCCGGACACCGAATCGGAACCGCGGAGGTTGAGAGCGCACTTGTGAGCCATGCCAAGGTGGCCGAAGCGGCCGTGACCCCAGTTCCCCATGAGATTAAAGGTCAGGGACTCTACGCTTATGTCACTCTCAATGAAGGTGTCGAGGAGAGCGATGAGCTAAGGAAGGAACTTGTGATGCACGTGCGCAAGGAGATCGGCCCCATAGCCACTCCGGAGGCGATACAGTTTGCACCTTCCTTGCCGAAAACACGATCAGGCAAGATCATGCGCCG
>SLKA01000018.1 GCA_007134845.1 Balneolales bacterium | reverse complement strand
TGCCTGGGAACAATATCGAAACAGCAGGGAATCAAAAGTAGACTGGAGGTTTACAACCGGTGATGCACGCATCAAACTTAAAAAGTTATACCCGAATGTTTAGGTATGACATGACACTAGTCTGATCATGACACTATGAATATCGAAGAGTACCGGAATTTTTGTCTCTCCCTGCCGGGGACCGAAGAGAGATTTCCATTTGATGAGGATGCGCTTGTATTTTTTGTCAGGGACAAGATGTACAGCCTGACAAATGTCGACTCATTTAATTTCATCAACCTTAAGTGCGACCCGGAGAAGGCGATTGAACTCAGAGAACAATACGATTTTGTCGTGCCCGGCTATCACATGAACAAGAAACATTGGAACAGCATCATGTTGGAACGCTCTGTCCCGGGGAATCTCATCAGAGAATGGACCAGGCATTCCTATGATCTGGTCGTCCAGAATCTGTCAAAAAAGGATCGGGAGCTGTTGAAGCGGGCGGAATGGAAGCGGGAAGTACTAAAGCAGGAGACACTAAAGCAGGAGGCGTCTCACCGGCATTGATTCCGCAGCGCCTCTTTGTCTTCTTCGGTTAGCTGAATTCTTCCCGGATGAAGCTGTTGGTCGATGGTGCTATACATTATCGATCTGGGATTGGAAACATGGCCAATTCCAAGAGCGTGGCCAAGCTCATGAGCCAGCAACAGCAGCAGGTGCCGCTCATTCACATGATGGTAGATCGTAATCACACCCTGACCAACCCGACCTTCGTACTTGCCGCTTGAAAAACTGAAATTACCAGCGTAATTACGGTTGTATTCATCAATCAAACGGTTCATCTCATCACTGTTTCTATTCAGTCTTTCCGCGACGGGATTGAAGATTTCAGCAAGCGTATGGAGGTCATTGCGCATAGTCCTTTCCTGCTGCTGCAGTGTATCAATGGACCTGGACTGGGACTCATAATATTCGAGGTCGGCCTGAGTCAGTCCCCCGGACTCATTTCTGTTGCCAACCCATTCATTCAGGCCGCCGACGATAAGATTGATTCTGTCAACCAATTGCCGGTGCTGACTGGAAAGTTGTTCCATCCGCTCGTAATACCGGTCGTATTCCCTCTGGAGCTGGTCTATACTGCTGCCCAAAGATTCAATTTCGGCCATCAGGCGTTTTTCCCTCTCGGTCAGTTTCTGCCTCTCATCATATACAAAGTTTACGATGATCCCGCCGTGAGGAGAATAGCGGATACTCAGTGCTTCACCTGCACCCGCCCAGAGATCGATGGCGGCATCCATGGATTTTCTGACAGCACTTTCGGAGAGTCTGAAGCGTGGATCTATTTCACCGATAGAGTAGCTTAGCTCCATGCGGCACACATTTGAAAGCTCTCCCGGCGTGATGGGTGTGATGCTTGCGTTGTCCGGAGCAGTATCGCTGCTGGTATTAAAAAATAAAATTGTCCAGATGATGAACGCAGCAAAGATGATAAAAAGGGATAGCCGGATTACCTTCATCTGTTTGTTTATTGGAAAAGTAACATATTTCATGGAATTATCAACTGGACTGGCTAACCTATGATTTCAGGCAAAAATATCACCGGAGAGAGTTCGGTTTTTTTGGGTTTATTTGAGATGAGACTCTTATTATACCTTATGAAAATGCAGTAATATTGCAACGTATTTTTATTTCATGCAGATAGAATTGGTGTCATTTAAAAATAATTAAAAGAGATATACCATTGCAGAAATCATTAGATCGCAGAAATTTTCTGAAACTGACGGCGACCGGTGCTGCAGGGGGGCTTTTTGCAGGAGCAGGTGCCGCCAGGGCCGCTTCAATGAATCCGGATGCTGCAGAAAAAACCGGTGGCATCATTTATCGCACCCTTGGCAGAACCGGCCTGAAAGTGCCTGTTGTTAATCTGGGTGTCATGCGTGTTGACAATCCGAGGATTGTAACACTGGCCCTGGATGGCGGCATGAAATTGCTGGATACGGCGAACAGCTATCAGAACGGAAGAAATGAAACGATGCTGGGTGAGCTGCTAAGAGACAGGCCGCGGGATTCTTTTTATCTGGCTACCAAGGTCAATCCCAGACGCGAGATTCTGACAGTGGACCAGTTCATTGGCATGTTTGAAATCAGCCTGGAACGGTTGAAGATGGATTATGTGGATATCCTCTATCTGCACAGTGCATCCAGCAGAGAAGGTACGCTGCATGAAAATTACCTGGAGGCGCTGACCCGATTGCGCGACCAGGGCAAGATCCGGTTCGCAGGCGTCACCACGCACTCAAACGAATCGGAGGTAATACGTGCAGCGGTTGAAAGCAATTTTTATGATGTGGTCTGTACCTCATACAACTTCAGAATGGAACAGCTCACCGATCTGAAAAAGGCCATTGCAGAAGCCGCCGGGGCCGGACTGGGTGTGATCGCCATGAAAACCATGGCCGGTGCCTACTGGGACAAAGAGCGTCAGGATCCGATCAATACGAAGGCGGCGCTAAAATATGCCCTGCAGAACGAGAACATCCACACATCCATCCCGGGAGTAACGGCTTTCCAGGAGCTGGAAGACAATTTTAAGGTCAACACAGATATCAGCCTTACCGATGATGAGATGCGGGATCTCAGAATGGATACCACACAAGGCGGATTGTTCTGTACCGGTTGCGAAGAGTGCATCGGTCAGTGTCCGCATAACCTGGCTATTCCCGATTTCATGCGCACATACATGTATGCATACGGGTACAAAGATCTGGCGCTTGCCCGCTCAACAATGGATTCACTGGATCTTTGCGGCGATGCGTGTGAAAGCTGTGATGCATGCCGTGTAACCTGTACACAAGGGTTCAACGTAGGCCAAAAAATCAAGGATATTGACAGGCTGCGTCATGTGCCGTCTGACTTTCTTGCATAAAACCAGTTTAATCATGAATAACATAGACAAAAGATTTGCGGTGCTTCCCGTTTTGGCGGGACTGCTGTTTGTTGTAACAAGCGCGATGCCGGTAACCAGGGATTCCCAAGGGCCGGGCCATGACGCTAAAGATGACCATGAGATGCTGTTTCCCGCTATGGAAGGATGGGAACTGCCAGCCGGGATAGACGTCTACGAACCGGACAACCTGTGGGACATCATCAATGGCGCCGCTGATTTGTATATGGCATATGATTTCCGTGAGCTGTACTGGGGCCGGTATACCCATTCCGATGACAGCAGCATCTACATCGTCATGGAGATTTACCGTCAGGGCGATCCCGTGCAAGCATTCGGAGTTTATTCCCAGGAACGCCCCCGTCCGCCGCGACTTGTGGATGTCGGTGTCCAGGGTTTTGCCGCTCCCGGAGCGCTGCATTTCTTTGTTTCAGATTTGTATGTCAGGATGAGAAGTCACGACACATCAGAAGAGACCGCAGCGGCAATGGAAGCGCTGGCAAGGAAGGTTTCTGAACGAGTGGATCCGGAGCCTGAATTCCCGGATATCACCGGCAAGTTGCCACAAGAGGGCCGGGTGACGCATACCGAAGAATTCATCAACACCAATTTCCTCGGGCATCCTTTCCTGTCAGGAGCATTCGTTTCCAGTTATGATGTGGACGGCAACCGATTCAGCCTGTTTGTCATTGAACATGATAGCAGCCGCGAGTGCAGAGAAATGCTCGCCGATTACTATGAATTCAGTGGCCAGGAACCGGGTGAAATCACAGAAGGTGTTCACAGGATTGAAGACCGCTGGAACGGGGAAGTCGGAATCTTATGGAAAGATCATTACCTCTATGGCTATTATGGCCTGGAGAAGAAAGAGTTACAGGAGAAATACCTTGATTTGTTTTCTGGTCTGTGAAATTTTCAGTTCAACCAAAATCAACCTGGTTGGATACTATCAATCTGGCTGGATACAATCACCTGGTTTGTACCGATGGTTCCCGTCAGTTACAGCTCGCACGGGGAGACGAATCCGTTGGCAGACAACACTTTCCGTCCTGATTAATCACCAATTGAGATAAACAAGATGAAATGTCCATGACCGGGGATAGCCCGGACACACAAGAGCATGATTATCATCGTCATGGACATTCTATGTGACCTTAGGAATCAAAAATTATAAACACATGAAATGTTGGAATTTATTTCTATTGATTTTGTTCTGCGGACTGATCATCGCATGCACTTCACAGGAACAGAAGGCCCTTGAAGCCTTTGAGTCGCTTAAATCAGATTTTGTTGATGATCTGTGGGATCTCAATCCGGATTGGGCGCTGGCGGTAGGAAATCACGACTATGATGACCGGCTGACGATCAACAACGAGGTCTACCGCACAAACAGGGATCAATTCCTTGCCCATTACCGGACCGGACTCAATGCCATCACTGCAGATCGTCTGCCACAGCTTCAGCAGATCGACTACCGCCTGATCGACAACTACCTGCAGGCGCAGAAATGGAATCGCGATGATTTTCGTGCAGATACATGGAATCCGTCCAGCTATAATGTGGCCGGATCGGTGAGCCGTGTTCTTAACGGTCGATACGCACCGCTCGGGGAACGCCTGGCATCACTTTACAATATGCTCGACCTGGTGCCTGATTATTATGATGCAGCCGCATCAACCCTAGAGATACCGACAAAGCCGCACTCCGAACTGGCTGTTCAGCAGAACCGCGGCACCATCCGCATGCTTGACAGCGCTTTGCGAGATTCACTGTCTGCCCTGCAAGAGAGCGATGAATGGCAGGGTGACCAGTTGTGGATCGATTCCTTTTCCGGACGCATAGACCGCGCCATTGCAGCTGTGGAGGAATATGTCGATTTGTTGAATGATACCTGGCTGAAACCTCAGAATGGGCGAATGGGGGATGCCGGTGCATCCGCCGGCCAGAACATCGGGGATGAAGGGGATGATACCCGGCGCGGCAACGGCAATAGCCGATTCCGGGATTTCCGGATCGGAAGCGACCTGTATCAACAGAAGTTTCGCTTCGACAACGTATCCTACCATGATGCGGATCACGTTTACCGGGAGGCAGTGCAGCGCAAGGAGGAGCTCCATCAGGAAATGATGGAACTCAGTGTGCAGCTTTGGGAAAAGTATCATCCCGGAAGGGAGATGCCGGACAATTTTTCGCGAGTGCGGATGGTGCTGGATGAAATTGCCAGGGACCATGTGCATCGCGACTCGCTCTTGCAGGCCGTACAAGCGCAAATTCCTGAATTGGAGGCATTTGTCACCGAAAACGAGCTCCTGACTCTTGATCCGGAAAAGCCGCTGGTGGTGCGTGAGACACCTGAATACATGCGCGGTTTTTCCATAGCTTCAATTTCAGCACCGGGCCCGTACGACAGCGGTGGGGACACCTACTACAATGTCTCGCCGATCGATCATCTGTCCGCCGAAGAGGCCGAAAGCTTCCTGCGTGAGTACAACAATTACACCCTGCAGATCCTGAATATTCATGAGGCGGTACCCGGGCACTACACCCAGCTGGTGTACTCCAACCAGGCGCCTTCCATCATCAAGAGCATCCTGCGAAATACAGCCATGATCGAAGGCTGGGCCGTTTATGCCGAAGAGATGATGCTCGAAGAGGGGTACGGAGATTTCCAGCCGGAACTGTGGCTGATGTATGCAAAATGGCACCTTCGCGTGGTGACCAATACCATTCTGGATTACCGGATCCACAACGACGGATACCGGTACTCGCGGGAAGAAGCGCTGGATCTTCTGATGAACCGTGCTTTTCAGGAGCGGGCCGAGGCCGAGGGTAAATGGCGACGTGCCATGCTGTCGCAGGTTCAGCTGACAAGTTACTTTACTGGGTATAGCGAGATTTCAAATCTGCGAGAGGAGTGGAAGGCGCACAAAGGCGATGACTTCGATCTCCGGGAGTTTCATGAAATCTTTTTGAGCTTCGGAAGCTCCCCGGTAAAATATATTCGTGAGCTGATGCTGGAATGACAGCAGGTGCAACTGTTACGACCTGGCTGTCATCTTCCGGCCACCGTTGATTCCCTGGTGTTCCCGGTGTTATTCTGATGGCTTTTTTCATTCACAAGCTCCAAAGTTGAAAATTTAAGGGTCCTGCCGTTTTCCATCACAAGGCGAAGCATTTTTTCATCCGTACCTTCAGGCAGATGAGCTTCGATTTTAAGTGTTACTGTTACGTTGGCATCCATTTCCCCGACCAGATGACGGATCATCTCATCGGCGATTTTACCGGCATCATGCCCGGCCCGCCGGGAATTCAGTGTAATTGACCCATAAAACTTTTTAGATGATGTATCAGATGATGCTTTCAAAGCAACACCATTCAATGGGAGTCCGTTTTGCGAGTCTGAGGCCTTATCTGTCTCGCCCGCTTCTTCATTGACCGGGTTCTTGAAAGGAATGAAAATTTCTTCCTGCGGGTAGTTATCATCCTGATTTGAAGTGTCGCCTTGCGACGGCACTTCTTCAGTTGCCGGCTCGTCTTCGGCCGCCGGGGCTTCATCATCTGCCGGAGTTTCATCGGTCGCCGTGACTTCCTCTGCCGACTCTATTTCTGACGTTACAGTTTCCTCAATCTCTGCAATTTTTTTTGTCTCAGCAGCTTCGTCAACCATTGCCGCTTCTTCTGCCTCAGCCACTTCATCAGCCATTGCTGATTCTTCTGCCTCAGCAGACTCTTCGGCCACTGCAGTTTCCCCGGCTTCCTCTGCAGCCATAAGTTTTGCAGCTGTTTCAGCCCGCACAAGCAATCCGGTGCTGTCCGGAGTGAGATTTACAGACTGGCCGCCAAGCAGCCCAATAAACTGCTTGCCGGTTTCGTCGAACTCATCAGCGAAAGCAAACGTTTCTTCTTCCCAGGTTGATGATGCAAGACCCTCCCGAACCGCTTCAAGCAGCACATCCGGTCCGGCTAGTCTGGGCAGGCAGGTATGTTTTGCAAAATCCTCAAGGAGTTGCTGAATCGAAACATGGTCTTCGCGCCACAATGGCACCCGATCCAAATGCATTCGCAATGTTGCAGCATCCAGAGAAGTCAGTATCCATTCATTCTCGAGCAGACTTGCCGCCGCTGCTTTTGCAAGTGAATCCGATCTGGCGAATCCGGTGGCTTTCCATACCAGGTCATCCTCCGTGTTATCCCTGGTCGGATTCAAAAGCCATTTGTACACCTTGATAATGCGCGTATTAACCGTTCTTTCTGCGGATTGGCACTGTGATTCCGCTTGTTTCACCTGATGGGAGTCAAGCTCCAGCTCTTTTTTCTCATTGAGAATGGAAGACCACGCCAGATAGGTTCGGATCGCCTCATCCAAATCCTCCAATGCTTCGATGTCGGCGGCCAGGAACACAAGTGAATTTTGATAAACCCGTATTGAATCACCATCATTCTCAAGAATTTTCCTGGCAGTCTGCACAGCGTCGTTATCCGTATCTGCGCTGAAGGGATGATCGGCACCCAATATAACCAGCCGGCATGGCATGTCATCCGGTATCTCTGTTCCGGCACTCGCCGAGAAATGTATTCCGGCGAAGACATCGTCGGAATGGACTTTTTCACGCAGACGTTTATCCAGTTCGGCGGCAATTTTTTCCGGATCACCGGAAAGCTGATTGGCGCGATCCAGCGCTATGCTGGTGATGGCAGGCCGGGTGCTGTACCAGAAGCGGTTGCCATCCTGATTCAAATAGGTGGATGATGCAGCGAGAATGTGATTAGCATCATTGAAGATGGCCGGTGATTCACCCGGCATCACACATCCAAGAAGTACACGGAGATCCTCGATGCCATGTTCTGATCTGTCGGCCAATGGGGATGATCCAAGATAGATGGTCCGCGCTACCCGCCGCGCGGCATGAAGCTGACCCAGGTGGGGATATTCTGCGTCTATTTTTCTGGGAGTCGAGTCCGGCCCGTCCACATCACTGGCAATGACCGGAGGCCACTCGTCCGACAAGTAGCGCGTCAGTTCAGATTGCACCCGTGCATCATCAATCGGCATGGTAGAGGGCAGTATGATCGGATTGCGATCCTCTTTCTCCCAGAGACAGTGAATTACTGTGGCCATCAATCGCAAGACGCCTCTTGTCCGCTGAAACAGGACCAGTGTCGACCAGTCGTTATACAAGCGATCGAAAATTTCCGGATGGATGGGGTAGGCGGCCTGAATGCGCTTTTTATAATTGCTGGTTTGAGTTTCGGGAGGGAATTCCAGGATTTTCTGAATGTATAATTCAGTGAAAGCCATGGCCGTCATTTTTATGTACTTATCCCGATCGGCCGATACAGGTTCAAATAACCGGCTGCGCACAATTTCAAGATCCTCTTGTGCCGTTGCCGGACGCCAGGAAGATTCAGCCTGGTCAAGTACTTTCTGGAAGCGTGCCAGAGCTTCCCTTCCGTGGGCTCCACCCACTTCAATGTCGTCAGCCTGGGATTGCGTTGCTTCCGAACCTTCGGAAGCCGGCAATGCAACCACCACCAGACAATTTCTGACCTTTTTTGCCGCCTCGATCAGATCCCTGGCGAATGCAAACTGGGTGTCGAAATCGCCGCCGGCAAGATCGTTCTGATCACGCAGCTGCCGGGCATAAGCCACCCATTCATCGACCAGGATAACGCATGGGCCATAGTCATTTAACAAATCTTGCAGTTTCTTGCCCGGACTGGTCCGTTTTTTATCATGATCCCGGATTTTTTCAAAGGCTTTCTTTCCGCCCAGCTGATAGGCCAGCTCCCCCCAAAGCGTTCTGATCGTCAAGCCGTTCGGTTTTACAGACGGACTGTCAGGAGATATTCTGTTTCCGACAAGCACCACACGGCGCACTCCGGGCAGCGTGTACACTCCGGCCATTTTAATCAATGCACTCACTCCCGGAAGCTCATCCGTATTGGCGCCTGAAAACAGATGGTAGAGGGTTAGAAGAGAATGCGTCTTGCCGCCGCCGAAATTTGTTTGAAGCTGAAAAAGCGGGTCACTTTTGATACCGGAAATGCGCTTGATGGCACTTACCAGCAGATCTTTCAGGCTTTCAGTAAGGTACGTGCGCCGGAAGAACTCGACCGGATCCCGGTACTCATCCGTTGCCTCGCCCTGATGCACCTGCCAGAGATCAGCGGCAAATTCCGTCTGCAGATACCGTCCGCTGGCCACATCCGGATGAGGGGTGATTACATCCCTCCAGGGTTTCAGGGTGTCTGTTGATGAAGCTTTAATCAGGTCATGGCTTCCATCGATTTCAATGCTTTCTGTGCTCTCATTGCTTTCTGCGATCTCATTGATTTCTTCACGTTTCTCTTCTGAGCGGACCTGTTCCTCAAAAATGAAGCGCCGGAACTCTTTCTTCAGCCGCTGGGCATCGGCTGCCACATCTGCAGCGTTGATTGAGTTCAAAAAGCGAACCGTGGAATCCAGAACCCGATCGGTGTCATCGTTGCTGATGGAAGTCTGATGCTCCCATTTGAGATGCCAGTCGCGCAGCTCGCCAAGGATCGAATGTTCGGAAAAGCCAAGCGTATCCTGGAATACCACATTCCAGGTGTCATCCATCAGTTTGAGCAGCGGGGCCAGATCCCATTGCTGTATCTCCGTCTTGAGCAGGGCGCGGTTCTCAACATACTCGTGAATCACATAATGGGAAATGTGTCCTTTTTTTATAGAGGATTTGATCTCACGACCAATATAGGGTGCGACACCCAGCTTGAGTAATTCCAGCGCCAGCCCGATGCGTTTATGGTTGCTGATTACCATTGCTTGTGGATCCTCCGAAAAAGAAATTTTTTGATTGCCAGATTGTTCCTAATGCTTCAAAACCTGGGACCATTGGAAAATAAAAGTGCCGTCCTGACCGAACCGGTGTTAATGCGGGATACCGGCAGGCAGACCGGGTTACGACTCAACAGGCCTATCGGCCATTATCAATAAAAAGTTGTCAACCCGGGAGTTTCATGTCTATATAGGAGTAATGAAAGCTAGTTTTGTGACAAGAAGTTTTTTTGCACTAATTTCCGGCACGTCATTTGACAAGCATAAGCTGTTCGCATTCAAATACTCAATGGAGGGCACATGAAGACTAATACTTGCACTATTCTGATTTCGGCGCTGCTGATTTGCAACGCTTGTTCCCAGCAGCCCCGGGAAGGGGTCACAGACATCGACGGCAACACGTACAAAACCGTTACCATTGGCGCGCAGGAGTGGATGGCCGAAAATTTGCGCACCGCACACTATCGTGACGGGACGGAAATCCCCAATATCCCCGGGCAGGAGAGATGGGTAGCTCTCGACAGCGGCGCCCGGGTCTATTATGAAAACGACGCGGCGCACCCGGAGGCGTTCGGAAATCTGTACAACTGGCACGCCGTCAATGATCCCCGGGGGCTGTGTCCCGAGGGGTGGAGCGTGCCGGCCGACGATCAGTGGATGGAACTTGAGATGTATCTTGGGATGCCGCGCGACGAAGCAATGGCCTCATCACGCCAGCTGGAGAAGGAGCTCGGCACGTGGCGTGAAGAATCAGGGGCCACGTATACACAGGGAGAACTTGGGCTCCTGGAAATTGCACATCGCGGCATGCAGCAGAATGTGGGTGGAAAGCTGAAATCGGAGGAAGCGCAGCCAAATATCGGGGCAACCAATGAGAGTGGCTTCTCGGGGCTTCCGGGCGGCATGCGGGATTCCGATGGTTCCTTTGACGCAATGGGCATGACAGGTTTCTGGTGGACGGCCACCGATGTCGACGCAGGTGACGACTGGAGGGAGTCTGCCTGGAGGCGGAGCCTATACCAGTCACTGGACTGGGTGATGCGCATCCCCAATCAAAAGGAGTACGGGTTTTCTGTCCGTTGCATCCGGGATTATTAACGTACGCCCGGGAGGACTCGACCCCTCCTCACCCCGACTTTATGATCTAAAGTTATGCCGTTATGTTTTTTTGCTCAAAATGGCCGGTCATGCGCGAAGTTGCACTTCGTTTTGTACCCCACGGATTACAACTTGGGAATGTAGGCCGGTGTGCACTCAACAGGTTTTCAGCAACGCTTTGGGGATACCTGTTTTCGTATACTATTTCTGTTGTTTTCTGTCTATCATCTCTTTTTTCAGTTCTTCTTCCGGAATGATCTCTTTGAGTTCTTCGGTGCTGACGCCCAGTTTTACCTCCATTTCCTCAAGGGTGATACCTTTGGTCTCCGGCATCACTTTCCAGACAAAAAGCAACTGAAGTACCATCATGATG
>SLKA01000102.1 GCA_007134845.1 Balneolales bacterium | reverse complement strand
TGACACCCGCATCACGGGCAACTGCGGCCATTTCGCGTACGATCTCCTCCAGCCGGTCGATGGGAAAGCCCTCCTCGAGGATGAATGCGGCCGACAGGTACTGCGGATCGGCGCCGGTCACTGCAATGTCGTTGACCGTGCCGCTGACAGCCAGCGATCCTATGTTGCCGCCGGGGAAAAAGATCGGATCCACGACGTAGGCGTCGGTGCTGAACGCCATTTTGCCCGGGCGGGTGGATGAGGCCTTGCTGTCTGGCGCGCTGCTGCCGGATGCGCTGCTTCCCGGTGTACCGTTGCCTGATGCGGTACCCGCGGAGGGGGCGTCATCCATCATCATTCTGCCATCCAGCGAAAAAAGCCCGGAGTCACCCTGCTGTGCGAGAATCTCGTTGTCGAAATATTTCAGAAAAAGATGGGTGATCAGGTCGTGTGTCAGTTTACCTCCGCTGCCGTGTCCCAGTCTGATGTGTTTGTTATGTTCCATTATTCCGTTCCATACTTGTAAAAAGCCTGACACGCCCCCTCCTCTGAGACCATGCAGGTGCCTACCGGATTGGCGGGGTTGCATACCGAATCATAGAGGATGCATTCGGTAGGATGGCTGACGCCCTTCAGCACTTCTCCACAGATGCATCCCTCCGGCTCCTGCGTGGGTTCGACCTCAATGGTGAACCGGCGTTCGGCATCCCAATCGGCATACGCCTCGCTGATGCCGAGCCCGCTCAGTGGCAGCACGCCGAGTCCGCGCCACCAGTCGTCCCGTAGTCTGAACACATCCTGCAGCATCTTCTGAGCCTTCAGGTTGCCTTTCGGTGTGACTACCCTTTTGTATTGAATTTCCACCGTGATGTTCCCGGTCCGCAGCTGCTCCAGCAGCATCACTATAGACTGGAGAATGTCCGATGGCTCGAATCCGGAGACGACCACCGGCAGACCGTATTTTTCGGAGATATCACGGTATATTTCCGACCCTGTGATGGTGCTAACATGTCCCGGCGCCAGATAACCGGTAATTTTAACATCTTCGTCCACGATGGCGGCCATGGCCGGCGGCATCACCTTGTGCGCGCTCAGCACAGAAAAATTTTGCAGGTTTTCGCTTCTGGCCTGCACGAGGGCGGCGGCACTGGCCGGAGCGGTGGTTTCAAAACCGATACCGAGAAATATGACTTGCTTCGATGGGTTATCGCGCGCAATGGCCAGCGCTTCCAGGGTAGAATAGACCATGCGGATATCCGATCCGCGCGATTTTTCCTGTTCCAGCGAAGCGGTGCTTCCGGGGACGCGGATCAGGTCGCCGTATGTCGTGATGATCGTATCGTCACGCCGGCCCAGGGCAATGGCATGATCAACAAACTGGAGAGAGGTCACGCAGACGGGACACCCGGGCCCCGATACCAGCGATACGTTGTCCGGCAGAAGAGATGGTATCCCGAATTTCTGAATTGCCATGGTGTGACCGCCGCAGACTTCCATAAAGCGCACTTTTGGACCCTTATAGGCATGGATCCGGCCAACCAGAATGCGCACCAGCTCTTTGTCACGATATTCCTTAATGTATTTCACGTTGCAGGTTTGTCGGTTAGGATGAATAAACCCGGATGAAAATCCGTTTGGCGGTAAGGCAGCTCTTGCATCAGATTATCGGATGGGGATATTGTCATCATCGGATAAATCTTCTAGCTGGCGAATGAGCGCGAGTGTCTGTGCAGCCTCTTCTTCACTGATGAGTTGCAGTGCAAACCCACTGTGAACAAGCACATAATCGCCCACCCGGACATTTTCAAGGAGCTGGAGTCCGGCGGTGACTTCACTGCCCCCGACCGAAACCGTTGCAATGTCATTCTCGATGGACATGACTTTTCCCGGTATGCTGAGACACATGGCTTTTACTGATTAAGGGTAAATATTACAATACGTTATGGGGAATGAAATGATTTTGCAAATAATAATATCACTTTGGAAGCAGTTGCGACGGATGTCGCTGCCAACCCGGCTTCGGGAATGTGCTTCCGGCATGTCCAATTAAGACATTAAAAACAGGCAACTATATTATTACTGTAATATAATCGAATCCGCGATAATTGAAAACGAAACGTTGCATATTTGATGCTGTTTTTGTGTGAGGATGGATGCATTCCCCGGAAGATTATCGCCTGCTTCTGTGTGCGGCGACAGCCAGTTGTCCGAGCGCTATTCCTGCGTCATTGGCGGGGATGGCGAGCGGGCTGTATACCTCGAAACCGGCGGATTTCAGCCGTTCCTCAGACTTCTCCAGAAGATACCGGTTTTGAAACACCCCTCCGGTCAGAATTACATGCTTTGTACTGTAAAGTGCCTTCATTTCAAGCGAAACGGCTTCGATCACCGAAACCAGGGTGTTGTGAAATTTTGCTGATATGATCGGCAGTGGAACCCCATCCTGCAGGTCGGCAACAAGGCCGCGGACCATCGGGTCTGGGTTGACCACAGTTCGGGCTGAGGCAGCCTGTGAATCATCCGGAGCCGGTCTGTCCGGGGTTACCGTCGGAATTTCGTTGTTTTGTAATTCAAAGCCATACACTCCGGACTCCCGGGAATCAATAATGGCTTCCAGTTTCATGGGAGCTTCGGCGTGATAGCTGTTGTGGTGACAGATTCCTGTGATGGCGGCGACGGCATCGAACAGGCGTCCGGCAGCGGAGGAAAGCGGGGAATTGATCTGGCGTTCGATGGCCTGCTGTATCATGCTCCAATCCGGTTTCGCTTTCAGATCATTAACGATCGGCAGGTCGAGCTCCCGATAATCATCCCCATAGACCTGGTGAAGGAGCGACAGGCCGGTGCGCCAGGTCTGTTTGGCCGCCTTGTCGCCGCCGGGAAGCGGAAGGTACCGGAAAT
>SLKA01000015.1 GCA_007134845.1 Balneolales bacterium | reverse complement strand
TGTGGGCATATACATCCCCGGTAAAGCCGGCGAGACCTCCATCGCCTTCGGTGGCATCAAAAAACACCGTCAGCGGACGATCGATGGTTGGAAACGGGGGATCGGTGTAGACCACCTGGGCCGTCGCATGGACGGAAAACAGAAGGGCAAGCAACACAAAAACTGCAGGAATAAAACGTCTCATCGTATTGTAATCAAATTAATTTACGGGCAGTCTGCCACTCGTATGTCATTTCACTCAACTTTCGGAGCCGGCGATTCTTTCATCGCGATTGGCAAGGCCGGCATAAGCAGGAGCGGATGCCCGCAACACAAGATCGGGTGAAAAAACGGTGTGGGTGATGTCGGTGTCTTTGTTTTCAATGCGCTCCACAATTTTTTCAATGGCCAGGGAGCCCATTTCGTACATAGGCTGGCGCATGGTGGACAATCCGACATATTCGGAAAACTCAAGATCATCAAATCCGATGATGGGGATACGCAGATCGTAGTCCTTCATCGCTTTGATAGCGCCCAGGGCCTGGATGTCGGAGGCGCAGAAACAGGCATCCGGTGGATTATCCAGGGTCAGTAGTTTCGACATGGCCTGATATCCGTTACTCTCGGTAAATCCGTCGCGTTCCATGTCGTCACCGGTCACGATCATTTGGGAGTCAACCATGATACCGGCATCTTCAAGTGCTCTTCGGTAGCCAAGAACGCGGTCAACGATAGGTTTGGAGTCCGGTTTGGCGCAGATCATGCCCAGTGAGCGATACCCTTGTTCAATGAGATGCGAGGTTGCGGAATAGGCGCCTTCAATACTGTCAACACTAATCGTATCAAACCCGGAATAGTATTCATCAATCAGCACAACAGGAACGCCATACTTGCGGAGAAGCTCCCATTCGCTGTCACCAAGGTGTACAGAAATCACAACATACCCCTCGCCCCAGCCGCGTTTCATGATATGATCGGCCTGGTTGAGGAGATTGTCGGCTATTTTTACATTGAAAATCTGAAGATCATAATCATAATCGGCGATCTTGTCCTGCATGCCGGCCAGCACTTCCATGAAGAAGTAGTTGGAGATGACCGGCACGATAACCGTGATTATCCTGGTTTTTTTACGCGCCAGGCTTTGCGCCAGGGCGCGCGGATGATAGCCAAGCTTGTCTGCGATGGCAAGTACTTTTTCCCGCGTCTTCTGGGTTACGCAGTTGCTGTCGTTAAAAACCCGGGAAACGGTTGCGATGCTGACACCGGCTTCTCTTGCTATATCATAAATCGTAGGATTCAAATTTTTGCCTCGATAATGCGTGATTCTGACCTCCAAAGGATAATAAAATGCAACCGGAGCCGCACATGCGACCCCGGCTGCACGAACACAGACCTACTTGATAAGCATCATTTTACGTTGCTGTACAAATTCACCGGCCTGCAGGCGGTAGATGTACATACCCGATGAAAGTCGGGTTGCGTCAAACGGAACCGTATGCGTTCCCGCATTCATCTGAGTGTTCAGGAGCGTTGCTACCCGCTGGCCAAGGACGTTGTACACATCCAGGCGCACATCCTGGCTTTCCGGAATGGTAAAGCGGATAGACGTTGTCGGGTTGAACGGGTTCGGATAGTTCTGATCCAGGCTGTAGGAAATCGGAGCATCTACGAAGTCTTCGGTGCTCGTTCCCCGTTCTATGGATGCATAGTCGGGAGCATTTTCCACGGTAAGCGGATCGTCGCCGAATGCTTCACCACCGAACCATTCCAGTACCGCCAGTTCCGGCTCGGCCGGCCAGGTGGATACCAGGATGCCGTCAAAGTCTTCCACTTTGGTCGGCGTGATGAACTGGTAGTACCGGCGTCCGCTTCCGAAGCCGCCACCGTTCCAGAGCAATGCACCTTCGCCCACATTCGGCTGCCCGTATCCGATAATGAAACCGAACGCGTTGACGGTCGGAAGCTGGGCATCTATGGTGATTTCATAGATACCATCGCCATTGGTGTCTTCCAGCAGGTAGTTCTCGTTGCGGAAGATATTTGACGACTCATCCACGTGCTCGGGACCGGTACCAAAACCCTGGGTCAGAGCAAAGATCTGCTCCTCAAAGGCGATGAACACGGAGTCCTGACCCGGCACGAACCGCTCTTCGGCATCGGGAACCGTGGCGGCACGGCTCATATCGATACGAATGGTAATCGGGTAGGTTCCCGGAGTGCCTTCGATGAAGTCCTGCAAAATCACCGCGGCACCGGCCAGATCATTGTAGAAGACGTAGCCGGGGTCTTCAGGATACGTGCTCTGAACAGGTGTATTATCAATGAAGTAGATACGATCGGAACCGCCGGTCGTTCCCGGCTCTTCCCAACCAGCTCCCTGATCCAGATTCGGCACGTAGTTCGGGCTGTTCTCATCCACACGGCTATCATCCCAAAGGATGAAGTACTTGTAGGCGTACCGCTGTCCCACCGCAACAAGTTCACTGCCGGAGTAGCTGCGAGTGAGTTGGTATCGGTCCAGTGTCGGGTTGAACGTGAGTTCATCGCCGCCGCTCCAGCCATTAAAATTACCGCGCAGCTCAACGCCGTCAATGGCATCGTCAAAGATACCCAGGTTGATGAGTACGTTGACGTTCACAGCGAACTCGACATCGGTTTCAATGAGGTCGACATCTCCAGGGACGGGTTTCTCGCCACTAAAATAAGCGTAGTGGAGCGTTGTGTCGGCTATCTCGCCAAAACTGGCAATACGATTACTTCCATCCTCCCAGCCAATGCCACCGATATCAGTTACAAATTTGTATTCAAAGCTACCGAGTGCGGCAAGTGTATCCTCGTGGATGTAGAAAGCACCAGAGTAGAAAACATTATCGGTATCTTCAATCCTGCTTTCTTTATCAAGGAAAAAGAGCGTTTCATCCCAATCAAATGGTGGATACCCCCTCACTCCGACCCTGTCCGTATCCGTGTTGAAAGCACCTACTTGAACCTGGGCGCCAACATTCACACGGAAGAAAACACCTACAGAGTCCGGTTTCTCTTCGAATACTTGCACTTGATTGTAGAAAGTTAGATCGAGGACCATCGGCTCGGTCTGCTCGGCAGGGATCGAGAGCGTGCGGTTGTCGCCTGACTCCCAACCGTCATTGGCAGTAGCTTCTTCAGGATCGATCGAAAATCCGGTCCAGAACTTGTATTCAAACTGGTCACCGGGCATCGCCAAGATGGTAGCCTCCCAGTAATCGCCGCCAACGTTTTCAGCGAGTACTTCACTGTCAGCTCCCCATGTCATTCCGGCAAAGGGATAATCACCGCGAACCTGAACAATATCCTGTTCACGGAGTGTATCAGCCACGGTTGCAGTATTGACTCTCAGCGTGACCTCAACCGCATTCTCATGTTCATCGGCTATTGTTTGAGCTGTTGCAACATTCACGTTGCCAGCCAAAAAAATTGCTATTAGAAGAGCTAATCCGAACGGCCATAGCCATCGGGAGCTTCTGTAACATAGTGTATTCATATCTACCTCTTTTTGTTGTTTTAATTGAACGGTTTTATCCGTTATTCATGTAATCCTGTTAGTATTCTTGTGTTTTTTGACATCTAGGTTTTCAAAACGCAACAGATACAGAAATCCGGTTTGTGCCACCCAGATATTTGTGCTGCTGATAGGCATAATCAAATTTTAAAGCCAGGTTATTGCCAAACGAGTAGCCGATTCCGGCACCCAGTGCAAATTCAAACACTCTGTCTTCTTCGGGGAGTCCGATCTCCGGCACTCCGCCTCTGAGCAGAATCAATTCATCCAGAAATGCCACTTCGGCGCCGAAGCTGACGCTCTGGTAGTTGTCGCTGGGACTATGGCCATCCGCCATCACCGATAGCCGGAGCGATTCGGTGTTCCAGGCATGCCACATGAGTCCTGCCCGCAATGCCAGAGGCAGATCGAAGCGATCGGTTGCAAGATTTGCCGCGACATTGCTGTTATTGCCGCTGGATGCACCGTCAACATCTGAAGTGACCAGCAGGTCATCACCCATCATCTGGAATTTTTGTCCGAAATTGGTTACACCCACACCGAAAACGATTCCGTCAAACGGGGTGACGTAGGTGGTTCCGATATCAATGGCTATGCCTCTGGCTGATGTATTCCAAATGGTTTCATTGATGAATTTCACATTTGCGCCCAGTGAAAAATTGGGCAGAAGCCTGATAGCGTAGCTCACACCGGCGGCATAGCTGTAAGCGCCGAACATCCGCCCGGTACCGTCTTGTTGATCATAGGTTGTTTCTTCCATCTGATCCATAGTCAGTGCGGTGATATTGATGCCGATGGCCGAATTTCCGTTAACCGGCAATACGATGCCGAGATAGGAGTGCCGGAGTACATAAAGCCAGTCTGCATGATCGAGCATAACGGTTGGCTGCTGAATGCTGGTAAGTGCCCCGGGATTCCAGCGCATGGCTGAAGGATCATTCACGGAAGCTGCAACGGCTCCTCCGAGCGCCGCCGACCGTGCACCCACCGGTATTTTCAGGAATGCGCCTGCTGTGGTGCCGGTTTTACTAACGCTTTGAGCAGCAGCATCTGCAAACCCGATGGCGCATATCAGAAAGAGTGTGAGAAAAATTCGTGATTGCATGTTAATTCGTGTTATGGATTACTTGATCACCGCAAACCTGCTGACATGTTCGCCGACATCGGGTGCCTGAACATGAAAGATGTAGACACCGTAGGAAATCTCCAGGTTGTCCTTGGTCAGCATATCCCACTTGTAGGTCCCGTTGAAAGTGTTGGCCTCCGTGGCATCGATGGTCTTCACCAACTGACCGTCCACCGTAAAGATCCGGATCGTGCTGGGAACCGGAAGCCGCGTGAAATGAAGTTCACGCACCTGATCAGGCCTTGCCATGGTAGGCGCCGGCTCGAAGGGATTGGTTGCTACATAGGGGTTTGGAACAACGCGTATCCGCTCAAGATCGTCACGTGCCCGGTCCGTATCCACCAACCCCTTCTGAATATCCGACATGCGGAACTCAAACACGTCCAGGGAAGTGAACGGCTTGCGGGTGAATATTTGCAGTGTATCACCGGGCTGCGGGTTGCGGCTGAGGATGGTCCGGTTCAGGCCGGTTCCTTCAGCAGCCGGATTCATGAACAGTGACCAGGTCAACGTGCGCTGGTTACTGCCAACAGGCTCATAGATGAATATCTGGTCACGACGCATATTGACAAACGGACCCTGGCGTACCAGGCCGGCGCTGAACTCACCGGGCTGGGTCACATTGGGATCGTTGGCTGTCGCCTCGGAATTGTTGTGCAGGTTATTGAAAGCAAACTCGACTTCCCGGAAATTGCCTTCATCATCCCGGATTGAGGTATTGAATATCCGGAAATTGACATCCATGGCCGTGAGTTCTATGCCGGCATACGTGGTATCTATGGATCGCGCTACTCCCAGCTCATCGAATACCACCTTGTAATCCGATGCCCGGGGTGTTCCCTCAAGGAAGAAAGCGTAGGAGTGGACATTACGTTCATAGTCCTCATTCGGTTCCCAACCGGAACGTTCGCGGTTAACCGAGAGCTCCAAATCACTGTTGTTCAGTGTGAGACGGAACCCCTCCACCACAGGATTGTCTTCCATATTGAAGTTGGGTGAATCCTTGATCAGTGTATCTCCTCTGGTGATATTCAGCAGGGAGAAATCTTTTGTCCGAAGGGTGTCGGGGGTGTCGTCCCTTCCCGAAGGAATAAGGGTATCCCGGAATACCACACGGTACAGATTGTCAATACGGACCTCCTCGGGGTCAATAACCTCGACCATGACCTGGCCGCTGGTGGTTCCACTAACCGGTGTCGCGTGTGGATTCTCCGGATCGATGTATCCGGCTCTGGACGCGGCAGGCGTCACCACATTAACGTTCGGACCGGTGTCTACGCTTCCGTCCGGATTGATGCTGATGAAGATCGGTGATTCGGACGGAGCGATTTCGTTTCGTTCGTTGCCAAACGTGTATGAAGTGACAGCGTAGTAGTACCTGCGTCCGTTCACAACATTCTCATCAACAAATTTACGCTGAATGCCGCTGTTGGATCCCAGATTGAACTTTACTCCGTTGATATCAATCGGATGCAGACCGGACCACTGGTTGATCACATCAAAGATGGCCATCGGTTCACGAAAGACCCTGTTGCCGCGGGCATCGGTAATGTTGAGTATATCCTGGAAACCGGGATCCGTGGACCGGTACACTTTGTATCCCTGGAAGTTGCGGGCATCGGCATCGGTGTTTCCCGGGATGCGGGACAGGTAACGATCGAAGTGATCCTCTGCGATTTCATCCCAGTACAGTGTAACGCGTCCATCACCGGCTACTGCTGTGACATTCGGAGCCGGTGGTGCCGTGGCAAACTGGTAGTCCGCCTCATAGGCATTGAATGCTTCATCCAGGTTGTCATTGACTCGCTCCCTGTCGTTTTCGTAGTTGGCGCTGTTGGTTTGAGCCACGGTTACGGCCACTGAGAATCGTTCAATCTGGCCGCGTTGCAGCGGAAAGAGTGATGAGCTGACCAGGATGTCCGTATCATCTCCGGGCTGCGCTTCTTCTCCCAGATTGCCGGGAAGCATCCGGTTTCTCCAAAAGGAACCGTCGCGGGCAAAATTCGCCCCTGATCCCAACGATCCGGCAAGCGGGAAGGTCACCGAGGAGATACCGATCATATCAGATTCGGACACGCTGGTCTTGTCGATGTTCGGCTCACCGGGAAAGGGAGTTCCGGCACCGGAAGTGGGGAATCCGTCTCCTTCACCGCGCGCACCACTGAATGGCACGCCATCCAGACCCACATCGTCAATGCCCGGGTCCCAGACCCGGTTGTTGTCAAAGTAGTCTTCTCGCGATTCATCGATCATCGGTGCCGATGTATGATAGTTGCGGAAGTAGTTGTCGAACGCACCGGGTGAACGATATCCGCCCTCGACGAACGTGTTGTTCAGAGCCTGCTGATAATCCAGGATCATGTTCCGGAAATTCTCATCTTCCTGCATGCGTTCGCGGATTTTCGAGTTGGGCACAATCAGTCCGCGTTGCAGAGTATCACCCGTTTCATACTGGTCCCACATGTAGTTGATATATCGGACCGGACGCGTGGTAAACGAACGGGTGGATCTGTCATAGAACTGCTTGGTGCGATGCAGCTCCTCTGTTTCGTCGATCAATCCGTTCAGTGTATTGTCGAACAGGTCGGAGTTGCTTGCATTGGGGAACAGATCATTATTTCCAAGATCGACGTCCTCGGTGAGGTCATAGCATCTGCCATCAAGGGTGAATTGGCGGCCCTGGCTGACAAAAGTCCCGCCTCCGGCCGGATATTCCGTAATAATTCTGCTGAGATTGTCATTGATCAGGACGATTCGGTCACCGGGGCAGATGGTGCGCGTGCCAAAGTCATTGACCTGGAATTCCGGTATGACTTCCAGGAACAGAACGTTCTCATTTTGAAAGAAACCGCCATTGGCTTCAAGCAGCGGCGAAAGCAGATCGGCATTATCCGGATCGTACCACCCGCTTCCCGGCAGATAGGTATCACTGTCGCCATCGTTGTCAATACCGTCGATGGAGTTACCCGGTGTTTCGAGGAACTGGATGCCCGCCATGCCAACACGGGTGTCTCCGAAGTGGGTCCGCCCGGTTCTTGGTTCCAGGTGAGTCAGATAGGAAATAGCCGAACGTTCGTCAAATTCCGGCAGGTCATTACCGCCACCGCCAACAAGGTCAGCGATCCAGAGCGTGAAAGCCATTTTGTCATAGTCAATTGAACCGTCGTTTCGGATCTCGAAAATATTGAAATGGACATCACTGATGAGCGTCTGCGACCAAGCCATGATCCGGGCGTCAATGATGAGACCAAGCCCGCCTCGCGTGAAATCGGTCTGGTCGGGACGGAACAACTCATTTTCACTAAACGGTTCGGAAAAGCGGGTGTAGAGGTTGCCGCTGGCACGGTAGAAAAACTCCTGGTCCGCACTGAACTGATCCTTGCCGAAGTATCCATTCCAGGAACCGCTCCAGCCCGGATCGGTCTCATCGTCCATCTTGTCCGGCCAGAAATCCGGCCAGGTCTCCGGCCGGTCGCTTCGGGCATATTGCTCAGGTATGGCCGGATTGTAATACCCGGACACCGGGTTCATGTCCCAGCTCGTACCATCCGGAGCCGTCCGGCCGTTGGGGGTCAGTACAATCGGAAACTGTTCCGGACCGGTTTCTGACTGGTTCTCCACCTCGGCACCAACGAAAAATGCAACGAGTGCGATATAAACCCGGTTGGTATTGCGTGGAAATTCATACGTGATCTCGTCGACGGCCTGTCCGTCCAGACGTCCACCCCATCCAAAGTTATGGTATGTGGCCCGCAGGTTGTTGCCGTCAAGTATCATCTTGCGGCGTGCCTCAAATGATCCTCGTTCGTTGCCGGGCTCATGGTCGACATCACTGCCATTTTGTGCGATGGCCGCATCACTCCCGACCAGCAGAAAAACAATGAGGATGAGTGCGCTTTTTAGCATTCTTGTGGAAATAAGGAGAGATTTCATATCTGACTTGCTAAACGGGGATTAAAAAGAGACTTCGATTCCGAACTGCACGCGTCGCGGTTCGGTGTAGAAAAAGGGATTGTTGTAGAAACCGGGATCTACCTCTGCCGGACGGTTTTGAGGCAGCGGGGCATCGGCAACGCCGGAATCGGCAAAGACGAAATTGACGTTGCGGGTATCAAAAAGGTTGTAGACACTCAGCGTGGCGCGAACTGTCGCTCCGCGAAAATCCAGGCCACGATACATATTGATGTCAAATGTCAGATTTGTCGGCTTGCGCAGGCTGTTTTGCTCGAAGTAGGTAAGCGCGGTTATCCCTGTCCGGGTGGAATATGTCGCGTCTGCAGTATAGGGCTCACCGGTCTGAAAACGGCCGATAAGACTCGCACCCCAGTTCGCGCCGGCAAAAAAGAACGTACCGTTTAGCTGGTGTCGACGGTCCCAGTCCAACGGCTGGAGCATTTGAGTGAGTGCCGTTCCCGTTGTGTCACCCCTTGCCACAGCAGCATTGAACTCCGCCTGCGGATCAGAGTTTGTTCCGTCCGCCATCATGAAGGTATAATCAAAGACCATACTGATCTGCTGTCCAAGCTGCTGGTTCAATGTGGCTGTCAATCCCTTCACATTGGCATAGTCACGGTTCACCCAGGTGCCGTAACGGATTCCCGGGTTGGCTGTTGGGTTGACCGGTCCAGAGGATATCCAGTCACGGATGTCCCGGTAGAAACCGCTTACCTCCAGAACCGTGCCCGGGATCAGCTGCTGCTGAAGCCCCAGCTCGTACTGAATGGTTTGCTGGGGTTTGAGATCCGGATTCCCGTACACCCCGAAAATACCGGAAGTCTGCGGCATGACGATCCGGTCTCCGTTGTACAGGCGCTCATACTCCGGCATCTGCAGGAAATAACCATAGGAGAAGTGGATCACACCGGTCTCACTGATGGGATAAGCCACACCGAGACGCGGGCTGAGCTGGAATTTCGGGGATGCCGCAGTCCAGAAATCTTCATCGCGATCGCCGGGAAGCTCAAACAGATCCGGATCCCGAGTATCGGCCGGTATCCGGGCGTTGGGCTGGAAGTATTCAAAACGAAGGCCGGCATTGATAATCAGGTTTTCGTACTCAATCCTGTCCTGGATAAACGCACTTAACAGCCAGGGTTTGCGGTTGTAGTATTCACGCTGACGTCCTTCGCGGATCGGAACTCCAAGCCCGTCCGTGTTGGGCAGCGGAATGATTGTCCGGTCTATCGTATCGTCGCCTCCTGCCTCCTGCAGGCTGAAGGCGTCTCTCTCAATGATATCCTGCTGGAATTCAATACCCGCCTTGACCTGGTGAATGTCATTGAGCTGACTGGTGATATCCCCCTTTAGGATGTACGTCTGCGTGGTACGGTCCTCAATATAATTATCGGTTCCAAGCATGTTGAATCTGCCGGCGCTGCTTTGATATGTTGTAGGAATCTCATCACCAATGCGAGCATAGTTGAAATACAGCGGATTATCCAGGTTGTCAAATAATCGCTGATCGAAATTGCTGTAACGCATGGCAGCGTTGATATTGAAGTAGGTATTCGCACTGGGTGTTACTGTGATCCGCAGGTTGTTGTAGAAACGGGTGCGGTCAAAGGTTGGAATACCATCGGGAACCGTTCGATTCTGATGACCGGCACCGGCATCGCCTCCTTCGACTGAGTAATTACCGATCAGGTTGACCCGGAACCCTCTGAATGCGTTCCATTGCAGGTTGTACTGGCCTGTCCAGGAGGAAAATTGCTGAAGCGGCACAAGGGAGCTGTCGCGTTCGCCTGAATCTGTATAGTATATCCAGTCGTCGTCCTCATTGATGATCGTGATCCACGGCAGATCGCCGTCGACCCGGTCTCCGAAACGGTTGACCGGATTGTCGACAGGTACTCTCGGAAATGCCTGACGCCCAAACCGGTCAAGGACTGGCAGAATGGGTCCATGCGCGGAGTACGCATTCCTTCCGTAAAACCAACCATCCGTGCTGAAATGGCGACCGCTCACAAAGAAAGTCAAACGGTCCCGGACAATCGGTCCGGCCAATGTAGCTTCAAAATTATACTGGTTGGATGGACGCAGGTCAGTTATGCGGTGCGCCACCCCGTCGTACAGTTCGCGGTCAGATGACAGGTAATCTCCGGCCCAGGTACGAAAAGATCCCTGGAAATTATTGGTACCCGCCCGGGTGGATATATTGATGATACCAGACATCGCCTGCCCGTATTCGGCATTATAGGCACCGGAAACCACCTGCAGCTCCTCGATGTTCTGGTTTTCGATGCGAATACCCAGAGAGCGGTCAAAATCATCGGTGACGCGGATCCCATCCACAATGTACGCCACCTCAGTAGCCCGGCCGCCGCGGATATGGATCTGGCCGCTGCTGCTCTGGGTAACGCCGGCCTGCAGACTAAGCACATCGCCAACCTCCTGCACGGGCATGGCATCAAGCTGCTGGCGGGAGACACGCGACTCGGAACTCGTGCGGTCGCGGGTCACAATATCCCGTTCGGCCTGAACTACGATTTCCTGGCCCTCGAACACCTCCTCCTGCATTTCGATGTCGAGGTTGGTCCGCGAATCGCTCTGCACCAATACGTTCTGGATGAACTGGGTCTGGTAGCCGATATACCGCACAACGACGGTGTAGGTTCCCGGACGAACGTTCAGGATCCGGTAGTTGCCGTTGAG
>SLKA01000064.1 GCA_007134845.1 Balneolales bacterium | reverse complement strand
TATTTGATATCGTAAACACTGTGAGACGTTTTGCGGTAGTTTTCCATGATACCGCAAGCATACTAAAGTCTTCGCCTAAAGGCGAGGGATTTTCTCCCATTCCCCGTATGGGACATTAAAATCCATGATCGATAAGCTGATTTCCGGAGCTCAGACGGGAGCCGACCGGGCTGCGCTTGATGTCGCCCTGGAGCTGGGAATCTCCTGTGGCGGATGGGTTCCAAAAGGCCGCCTGGCCGAAGATGGCATCATTCCCGCGCACTATCCCTGTCTGATTGAAACGCCCGATTCCGCCGTGGAAATGCGCACAGAATGGAACATCCGCGACTCCGATGCCACCCTCATCCTCTCACACGGTCCACTCGACGGCGGATCCCTGTACACACGCATCAAGGCCGCAGAGCTCGGTAAGCCCTGGCTGCACATTGATTTCCTGAAGACCGGTCCCGAACAGGCCCCGGAAAAGGCCAGGTCGTGGTTGGAGACAGTCCGGCCGCAGGCACTCAACATTGCCGGTCCTCGCGCATCAAAAGACCCGCATATTTATGACGCCACGGCCCGGTTTTTGCGGAAGCTTTTGAAACAGCCAATGCAAAATGTGACGTATTGACACGGTGGCCACACCTGCGTAACTTTGCGCATGCTCATGATTTTTCTTAACATATAACCTTCTTGACTGTTTTCAAGTCCATTCTCGGAATCGCTGAACGCGCCGTTAAACATAATTTAATAATAAGAGAAGGCGATATCACAGCAATGATGCGGACCGGTTACGACCCGCAAAGTGACAAAGTGCATCCCGATTGTCCTAAAGCCTTGCTATATGTAAGATGGCATTATTTTTAGAGACTCGATGTTATGGCCCGCAGATTGCTCGACAAATTCTGTGCCGCTTCATATAACGATGACCTCGATTATTTGATCTGGGTAGAACAGGTTTTTTCTGCGGATGGGAGACATCCCCCGCCTTCCTCTGTGCCGCCAGTACCCGGCAGCGAGCGCGACAAGCGGCTTGCCGGAAATTGGCGCCGTACCAGCTATACATTCAGTGGCGGATCCAGTCTTGTGACCTGCTATGAGCGGTCTCTTTCTCCGGACGGTCGATTTGTGGAAAGCAAACGTTCTTCTTTTTCATCCACATTCACCGACAGCTTGGGAAACTGGACCGGCTTGAGTGATATTTACAGCAGAACACCGGCCGGCTCAAGAGGCCGGTGGGCAACGTTCAGTGGCCGGGCAGTAATTCGCTGGGACGACAACCTGATCGCTGACTACCCCTATGAAGTGGGACCCGATTACTTCCTGCTGGTCTCTCACAGTGATAATAACCAGTTGTGGAAACGGATCTGAATGGATTATACAGAGCGCTCCGCACCTGATTTGTCTGCAGAAGTACTTTCCAGAGCGATATCTGCCTAGTCTGCATGGTCTGCGCGCTCTGTGTGCTCTGTGTATTCTGTATGGTCTGCGTGCTCTGTGTGGCTGAGCGACCGGCGTCCGGTCAGGGCCCGCAATTCAGGCGCTGGTACAAGAGGTCTTGTTTTCTTATCCTGCAAAAATGAATTGCTGTTAACCGAATCACACAACCATGAAATTCCTGCGAAATACACTGGCAGCGGCAGCTGTTTCGATCCTCTTTTCGGCTGGATGCATGTTGTTCCAAAACATCCGGGTGCCGGATAGAGTCCCGGTCGCCAACAGCGAACTTCCCTCCCCGCAGTCGGGCGATTTTTTGCAGGCATCGCTCCGGTTTCAGCCGCAAAGCCCGGATATGGCCCTGCGCCTGGAAAGGGAAGCGGGAATCGACCGGCAGGTTTGGAGTTTCCCCGTTCAGCAGGCCATGTCAGGGGCATCCTCATTTCGTAGCGGCAGGCAGGCACAACTTCAAGTCGCAGGCCGACAGGCAGAGCGGACAACCGGCCCGCAGGAAGCGCAAGGCACGGAATCGGGAACAACGCAAGGGCAGAACGGCCGGCAAGCCAGGCAGATCTCCCCCAACACAAATGACGTCATTCTTTCGCAGCATCTGAACCGGATCACCGAACAAACGCGCCGCGCCGCATGGAACGGCCACGTGTTCTATTTCCTGTCCACCGCCGTCGACACCCCGGTCAGCGGACACTCCGGAGTCCAGTTTGAATCCACGGAATACGATGACCCCCGCCGGTACCACCTCGTCTACGCGCTCGACGAGCACGGACGGGGGGCCGCCTCATTCCGGACAGAGGATGTGGAGCCGGTCCGGGTCTCTGACGGGCTTCCGCGCAGCCTGCCTTCCCAACCCCTGCAATTTGATGTTGTTGTGACAGTAAACGGACCCTGGATCCTGTATCGGGACAGAGGCGGCATTTTCGCAAGGCCGCTGGTCTTCGGCGGATCGCAGCCCGTAACCGGCCAGACTGGCGCAAGGACGACCGGCACGGGAAGGCCGGGACAGCTTTCCGGTGGACGCGGCTCCTTCACCTTCGGCGAACCGCGCTTGGTCTCACGGGCCGAACTCCCGTACGGTGAGTTCCAGTTTGTTGCAAGGTTGGATGACAGAGGCGCTTTCCACGTCATCTGGACCGACAGCCGCGACAAGAACGATCTGTGGTATTGCCGCTTCGATCCGCAGACCGGCGACGCTTGCCGCAGGCCGGTGCGCCTGAGCCGTTCGACCGCAAGAGATCCGGTCAACCTGATGGTCCGTGGCGAGGAGGTGTACGTCACCTGGATCGACAACCGGTTCACCCGGGGAGTTTGGACCAGACACAATATGGCAAAACTTTTCGTCGTGAAAAGCGAGGACCGCGGCGCCTCCTTCGGCCCGCCGGTTTCCATCCATCCACCTCGCGAAGAATCGGAAATCGCCGGTTATTCCGTAACCATGCCGGCTCCTTCCGAAGGCATCATGATTTTTTTGGGGAACAAAATGGATGGGCACCGCAGCATACAGACAGGATCTCCATTACGGCCTGCTGCTCCCAGACATGAAGACACTGCACGTTGGAAATGATATGATCCCGGGCGCCCGGCTGCATGAAACCGCGAAGGAAAACATGGCAAACCATCACCGAAGCCTGGGTGATCAATAAAGCGGCATCAGTCCAGCGCCACTACCCGGTTGCTCCACGAAACGGCCGATTTCCCCACCTCCGGATTGTATTCATCGAACAGTTGCAGCACCTGTCCGCCAATCAGCTTGTCGTAGGCATCCTGCATGGTGCCCGACTTTGCAAAATAGTGATCGGTCAGCGGGAAAACCGCCAGAGTGGCGTTTCCGGGATGATAATGGTTGACGGTCCGCACGATCTGTTCGTGGGCGGATAGCGAATAGGCCTGGAAATCGGACTCGCCGAACTGCACCAGCACCTGCGCGGTCGTGTTTTTCCAGTTTTCCAGATGAGGCTGATGCTGGATCTGCCTCCAGTACTCCGGATTCCGCCCGTAAACTCGTCCCTGATCGTCGTAGTTCATCCGGGCCCGCAGCAGGCTGTCCATGCGCGTATCCCCGGCCATATCCTCCAGTGATTCCCCCTGGATGTAGAAGCGATAGTACATTTCGTAAGTCTCGACTACAGATTGCTCATGCGCGACCGGATCCATGCCCGCCAGCTGGTTCTGCACCCGCACCAGTCCGAGCATGTATTCGAACCATGACAGGGCCGTGGTGCCATATGCGATCACACCGGTCACATCGTTCCGGGCACTGATGGCCGGCGCCACCACCCCTCCCATCGAATGCCCGTAGATGATGATGCGGGACGGATCCACGTACGGCAGCGACTTCAGCTTTTTCAGTCCCTGCTCGAAGCTCTCAATTTCGTCCAGAAGGTCGGTCGACGCGCATTCCGGGGTGTTCCAGCTGTCGCCCAGTCCGCTTTTTTCGATGCGCAGCGTCACATAACCCGCATCCACATAGGCGTCAATAATCCGCTTGTACGGGTGATTTTCCCGGAAATTGGCAATGCTGGCGCAGGTATAGCCGGGAATGAACAGAAGCGCGGGCATCGGCTCCTCACCCGGCGGCTTGTTGATGATCACCCGCAGCAGACCGTCGCGGAACGGCGCGGAGGTGTAGACCACCTCGGATCCCGGATGCGTTTCCGGCTCGCGTGCCGCAAACGTCCCCTCCAGAATGTACTCCCTGCCGTCACGGACCACGGTGGCCGCCACCGCATCGCCCTCGCGGTAATCGGCCAGGATGGTCAGCAGGTCGGGCATATCGGCAACCGGCTTTCCATTCAGCTCCGTCAGGCGGTCCCCCGGCATCAGCCCGATGCGCTCACCCGTGCCGCCGAGCACCTCTTCCACAAACAGACCAGTTTGCCAGCCAGGTTCTGGTGGATGCGATTTCTGCCCGTCTGGCGGGTGCGCCTCTTGTCCGTCAACTGCATCCGTGTCTGCGGACTCCGGATCCGGTGCATCGTCATCCGCGTCAGCGGCATCTGTCCTTTCCTCCGCGGTGCCGAATCGTGTTCCCATCCACGCACGTGACCGCAATTCGTGATGATTCAGATGCTTTTTCGTCCCGTGTTGCACTTCCCACGCCGGAACCGGCTGATCCGTCGCTTGCGGACCGGACGCATGCGGGTCGGAAGCATGCCATATCCCCGCATTTGCCTGTGAGGCGGACAGTGAGTTGGACAATAGTGTCATAGCCACTGCTATGAAAAAAAATCGAAATGTCAAAAGCTTCATACCTTTCCTCAATAATTTTTTCCGGTAATAGTTTTGGGCTCCGTAATCCGCGAATTTTTGATCAGAACTCATGTTGCACGGCAGATCCGGCGAAATAATAACCGCGGATATTCCCTGCCATACGCAATCCAGGCGGAATAGTTTCCCGGGCAACTAATTGGATGCAATATGTAAGATTTTCGCTCTTTGCTGCTCAATAATTATTAAAGCTCGCAACAGTTTTGCATCACACTTAAAATTTCACTAAAATGTATCGTGTTACGTTACACAATTCATAATGATTCGTTCTTTTGCAGACAGGCATACAAAAGCCGTTTTCCACAGACATAAAAGTCGCTATCTGCCTCCGGAAATTCATGTCAGAGCAAAAATAAAATTGCTGTTAATAGATTCCGCATCATCGCTTGACGATTTGAGGGTTCCGCCCGGCAATCGTCTTGAACCTTTGAAAGGCCGGCGGGCAGGTCAGTGAAGCATTCGTATCAACCAGCAATGGAGGATCTGTTTTGAGTGGATAGACGGTGATGCCTGGAATGTAGAAATAATTGATTATCACAGGTGACAATGAAAACAGTACGAAAAAAAGCATTTATTCCGCCAATTCACCCTGGCAAGATTCTGGTTGAGGAATTCCTCACGCCGCTTGGCATTTCCCAAAGGGCCCTTGCCCGGCAAATCGACGTTCCGCCCAACAGGATTAATGAAATCATCCGTGGGAAACGGGCCATCTCCGGAGATACGGCAATTCGCCTTTCTCTCGCCCTCGGAACCAGCCCTGAAATGTGGCTGCGGCTGCAATACCGGTATGAACTTGAAAAAGCGCAAGATGAAGCTGATCCGGCGATGGCGGAGAAAATACGGCCTCTGATCACCCGGGGTCAACTGCAAGAGAACATTCCCGGGTAATTTCACCCGCTGCCGCCTGTCAGCGACGCAGCCAGCGGTGCCCCTGGATATCCAGGTTGGTCAGGCCCAGCCCCTGCGCATGCTCCACCACCTGGCGGTACTCCTCCCCGGTAATCCGTCGCGCTATTTCCGGGAAATCGAACGCCTTGTGGTACGGATTGTACTGCGCCATGATGTTGACATAGGTGTCTTCCGGAAGGTTTTCCGCAACCCAGTCCAGAATTTCGATCGATCCGCCCATCTCGTTCGGCATCACCAGGTGGCGGAGCATCAGCCCGCGCTGCATGACGCCGTTCCTGTTGGGTTTGGCCACACCGACCTGGCGGTTCATCTCCAGGATCGCCTTTTTGGTCAAGTCCGGATAGTCGTCGGTGCCGGCGGTCAGATCGGTCGAGATGCTGCTGTCCCAGAACTTGAAGTCGGGCAGGTAGATATCCACCACACCATCCAGCAACGCGAGGATTTCCAGTCGCTCCCATCCGCAGGTGTTGTAGACCACGGGCACGCGCAGACCACGCGCAACGGCCATGTTCAGAGCCTTGAGGATGAACGCGGAATAGTGCGTGGGCGTCACGAAGTTGATGTTGTGGCAGCCGATGCGCTGAAGCTGCAGCATCATGCCGGCCATCTCCTCCACCCCGCGCTCGTGCCCGCGACCCAGGTGGCTGATCTCATAATTCTGGCAGAATACGCATCGCAGGCTGCAATGGGTCAGGAAGATGGTGCCCGACCCTCCGCTTCCGACCAGCGGACGTTCCTCACCGAAATGCGGCATGGCCGAGGATATGAACAGCTGCGTGCCCGGCGAACGGCAAAAGCCGGTCTGTCCGCGGTGACGGTTCGCCCCGCACTCCCTTGGACACAGCCGGCAACTGCTCATCATATCCCACAGGGCATCGGCCCGTTTGGCAAGCTCGCCCGATTCGTGAAGCTTGACGTACCCGGGCACGAAATCCTTGTCAAAAAGACGCGTGCCGTCCTCCCCGTCCCCGCCTTCCGCAAAGGCCACCCCGGCCGCGAGATGCCCGAAGAACATGGCTGTAAGTCCGGCCTGGCAGCAGAAACGCGCGGTATGCCCCATAAAACGCCGTCGGCTCATGCCACCGGCCGATGCCGCCGATGATCCCGGTTCCCGGCCTTCGCGTCCCCATGATCCCGGTCCGCACGGCCTCACGTCCGCCTTGCCGGACGGATCCGGTGTCATCCATTCGGGTGGATACGGCCGCGGGTTCGAGTCAACCGGCTTTTTCGGGTCAATCCGGCTCTTTGTTGTTCCGGTTTCTGATTTTTCAGGATACGGTGTGCGATATTTTTTCATGGCAGTACCTCATTGTGCCGCCCGACTGGTTCGGCGGCGGTGATAAGAAAACTGGTGAGTTTCAGCAGAGCAACGGTCAGGCAGGTGCCGGTGACTCCCATTACAGGTAGCAGCACCACGCCTCCGGCAATGCCGCCCATCCATCCACCCAGTAAATCGGATGCGTAAAGCATTCCTCCCGTTTGACTTACGCCCCTTCTGCCCCGGAGTTTCAGCTTGTTTGCCAATGGATACTGAAGTCCGACTAGCATGCCGGCAGCCAGCGAAAGGACCAGAAACAGGACCCGGAACAGCGCAAATGCGGTGTGGCTGTCCAGCAGCGGATGGATGGTCTGGAAAATCAGGGGAAGAAACAGGGTGAAGCAAATGATTACCAGCTCCATGGTCAGGAACAACCGTTTTTCGTCCTGGATGTGTGGGAGCATGTGCGTTATCAGCAGCGCCCCGGCTGCTGCTCCGGCCATAAAGAACGCAACGAGCAGCCCGATCCATGAAAATACATTCCCGTATGTGATCTGGAACATGAAAATGACGATGAGACTGAAGAGCATCCCGGCGAATCCGGTAGTGATGATTGCAAACGGCACGCCAAAACCAATGCCCTTTCTGCGGCGCAGGCGCAGCAGGAGCACCAGCATGGTAAGCAGCAACAGGGCCGGCAGTAAGGTGCCCGGACCGGCATCCTCAAAACGGTTGTAGACCGAGCCGAATGCCGGCGCGTACAGGGAGTTCCAGTGTGTGATGTGATAGTAGAGTCCGACTGGCTGAAAGTCGCGGTTGATGCGGAGCGACGCTCCTGCGATGTAGTCGAAGAACCACTGACGCCAGCCCTCGTGCAGCTTCTTTTCAATATGCCAGGGCACGACGCCCTCTGCACGGATCTGCCGCTCCTCGAGCCGACGGACCATCCGGTCCATGTCCAGCTCCGCCACCTCCGCAGCACGTGAAGCCAGGTACAGGTTCCGGTGTTCGCCGGGGATCACGCGGATGTGCGGGAAGACATCATTCAGAGTGTGAAAAATGGTGCTGTTAAGGTTCTTGAGTTCGTCGCTCAGAAACGTCAGCGAACCCGGTACGGTCAGCACCAGAATGCCGCCGTCATTCAGCCGCTCCTGCGCCAGGGAATAGAATTCGCGCGTAAAAAAGCGGTTGGACTGCAGGTTGGATGGCTCCATCACCCCAATCAAAATGATGTCATAGGTCTGCGGCGTTGTGGCAAGAAGCAGCCGCCCGTCACGGTACCGGACCTGCACCCGCGGATCGCCCAGCTCCGAGTCGGTCAGCGGCGTGGAAAACTTCCGGATCACCTCCAGAAATGAGGGATCGTGTTCGGCGTAGGTCACATTCTGCACGGACGGGTGCTTGAGCACCTCGTCGATCATGCCGCCCGCCCCGCCGCGCAGGATCAGGATTTCCCGCGGATCAGGATGGGCCAGCAGCGGCAAATGCACGAACTCCTCAACGAAAAGCATGTCAGGCACGGGAGTGATGACCTCGGGGATGCCATCCAGAAAAAACAGGTACTGCCCCTGGGTTTCCAGGACAGTGATGTTGCTGTATGGCGAGTTCTGGTAGTGGACCACGTTGTGGTTCTTCCATTGCATGTGGATGGATGCCTGGTGGATGCGGTCCGCCTGTCCGGTCACCAGGGCGGCGCCGGCAGCAACGGCCAGAGTTGCGGATACCAGCCGCATCCCCATCCTCCCGTAATCTGCTTTTCGCCGGGACGTGCTTTCCGAACCGGGGGCCTCCAGTTCCGGATCAGATGCCGGATCAGCTTCCGGGCGGGCATCGGGTAGGTCCGGGGTCACACTCCCCGCAGCGGCTGCCTGGCGGAGTGCGGGGCCGAGCAGCCATACGCAGATCAGCATGTTCACGAACGCCACGCCAATCACCACTTCAAAGCTGTGCAGCAGTGGGATGAACACGAACGTGCAGATTACCCCGCCGGCGATGGTGCCCACGGTCTCATCCACATACACACGTCCGGCGACAGCATCATCCGGTCCGCGGAACAGGGCGTAGATGCGGCAGCTGAAGGTGAACAGCGCACCGTGCAGCAGGCTGACCGGCAGCAGGACCAGCAGCGAGGTGTAGAACATCGGCATCAGGCCGACATGCTCCCCGATGGATACGCCCAGTGACACCTTGATCATGCGCGCCGCAAAGACGGCGGCAACAAGCGCCGCTGAAAACAGCACGGTGACCAGGACAAAGGCCGTCAGCTTGTTATCGGTCCGGTCGATCAACCGTCCTGGCCAGAAACAGCCCACCGCTTCGAGCAGGAGCCAGTTGGCCAGGATGATGCCAATACACAACTCGTTACCTGAGAATACGATAAGAAGCTCCCTGAGCAGGTATATCTCGGCAACCAGTCCGCTGAAACCCATCACGATAACAGCTATTCGAACGCGTCGGTACATGTGGCTGAGGCGTATTTATCCGATTCCCCGGCCTAACCGCAAAACCGTTGTACCGGTTTGCGCCGGATCCGGAATGGCTGGCCATCGTAAATACTGTTGGCCGCCGGCATCACATCCGGGGAGTGGTGGTTAATAACAAGTTCAATACAACCAAATTACCGGTTTTTTATACTTTTCCAAGCAGAACCGGATGATTCTGTGTCCGAACCCGCATCCCGCATGCAGCTGGACGACAACGGCTGCATCAGCTACCAGGTCGTCCAGGAATTTACGGACGATCCGTTTACCCTCTAGTCATTCAGAACCCGGTAAGTACCAGTTTGCCGGCATTGAGGTTCTGCTCCATGCGCTGGTGCGCCTTCTCGGCCTCGATCCAGTCAAAGACACTGTCGATCACCGGTTTCAGTCGCCCCTGCGCAATCAGGTCCATGTTCTTTGCCTGGAAATCCTGTGTCAGTGCGATTTTGTAGGCAAGCGGACGGTTGCGCAGAGTCGAGCCGCGCACGGTCAGGCGCTTGCGCAATAGATTACTCAGCCGCACCTGCTCCACCCCGCTTCCACCCATGAAGGCCAGGTAGACAAGCCGTCCGTCCATGCCCAGCAAATCGATATTCCGATCCCAGTACGGCGCGCCCACGGGGTCGATGATCAGATCGATGTCCGGCGGGCCCCATGCCCCGGCAATTGCCTCCCTGAAATCCTCCTGCCGGTAGTTCACGGCCAGGTCGGCGCCGAGCTTCCGGCAGAGGTCCGCCTTCTCCACGGACCCGACCGTCACGGCCACCGTACATCCCAGCCGCAGTTTGCCCAGCTGGATGGCCGCCGTACCCACACCGCTGGCCCCGGCGTGGACAAGCACCCGCTCCCCTTCCCCGGCTTCCCCCAGCCACGTAAGCGCCTGCCAGGCCGTCAGAAATGCCTCGGGCACGGCCGCGGCCTGCTCGAATGTCAAGGCCTCCGGCACCGGCATGGCCATTTCCTCGTGGATGACGCAACGTCCGGCATAACCGCCTCCGGGAAGCAGGCCAAAGACCCGGTCGCCTGGACGGTACCGCGTCACCCCGCGGCCGGTCTGCTCCACCACACCGGACATCTCCAGTCCAAGCAGCGGCGAGGCGCCCTCGGGCGGCGGGTACTTCCCGGCTTTCTGCGCCAGATCGGCGCGGTTTACGGCTGTCGCCTTCACGTCGACCAGCAGCTCCCGTTCACCGGGAACCGGGTCGGGGTGCTCGCCCGGAACCATGGCGGGACGATCGCCGGCCGTATCCACAAAAAGTGCTTTCATGACAGATGGTTTGCAAATTATCGGCCACCACTCCCGGCCAGCTCAGTCATGTTTGGCAATGATCCATACAGCATGGATGATTCCCGGCAAGAAACCGAGAATGGTCAGAAGTATATTGAGCCAGAAATGCGGCCTGATCCCGATGGTCAGGAAGACTCCGAGCGGCGGCAAAATGATGGCAAAAATGATGCGAAGTATGCTCATAATTGGCTGGTATGATGCAATTGTGGTCTGTCTGGTAACAAGTAAGCAAATTATGCGCTAACAAGCTACCGTAAAAGAACATCACGATCACAGGTTGCAAAACCTTCAGGGCTTCCTGCTTCTGGCCGGAACAGCTTTTAGTGACCGTTTGTTAAATAGTGGTGAAGGTGGACGTTCCTCGGTCGCACTTTCTTGAATCCCAAACACCGCAGTCATGAAAATTGCCCTGTTTACAACCAAGTCTTACGATAAGTACTATTTCGACCAGCAGATATCCGATACGGATCACGATATCACCTACTTCGAGGATGCCCTCAACACGGACACGGCCGTGCTGGCACGTGGCTATGATGCGGTCTGTGTTTTCGTGAACAACACCATCGACCGGAAGACCATTGAGATGATCGCCGACTTTGGTGTCAAGGTGATTGCCCTGAGGGCAGCCGGGTGCAATAACATCGATCTGGAGGCGGCCGAGGATGCCGGTCTGCAGGTGTTCCGGGTACCGGCCTATTCGCCGG
>SLKA01000017.1 GCA_007134845.1 Balneolales bacterium | reverse complement strand
CCTTCCGCAACATCGCCGACGAAGTTGGCGCGTTTTTATGGATGGATATGGCCCACACAGCCGGCCCCATTGCCACCAAACTGCTCAACAATCCCCTTCCATACGCACATGTCGTCTCCACCACCACACACAAGACACTGCGCGGTCCCCGCGGCGGCATGCTGCTGATCGGACGTGACAGCGAAAATACGCTTGGTAAGGTGGCACCGAAGTCCGGGCGTGTCAAGAAGTGGAGTGAGCTGCTGGATTCGGCCGTCTTCCCCGGAACCCAGGGTGGCCCCCTGATGCATGTCATCGCCGCGAAAGCTGTCGCATTGGGCGAGGCACTGCAGAAAGATTTTACCACGTACCAGGAAAACGTCCTGAAAAACAGCAAGATCATGGCAAAAACATTTCTCGAGCTTGGCTACGATCTGGTCAGCGGCGGAACGGACAACCATCTTCTGCTTGTGGATTTGCGCAACAAAGGCATTACAGGCAAGGAAGCCGAGGATGCACTCGGTCGTGCCGACCTCACCGTAAACAAAAATATGGTGCCTTTTGATACCCAGAATCCTTTTGTCACCTCAGGAATCCGGATCGGATCACCGGCCATGACCACACGCGGCATGGGTACGGAAGAGTTTATCCGCATTGCCCAATTGATGGACCAGGTCATAACCAACCGTACAAATGAAGCTGTCATCGAAAAAGTACAGGGTGATGTACGCGAGATGTGCGACCGCTTTCCACTGTATGACTTCGTAATTGCATAACTGACTTACCTCCATGGCAGCCACAGATGTAACCGATCGCCAAATCATGGGCGAAACCCCGCCGCAGGCCGCTTCTCCGGGTCTGCCTGACAGCATGTCGTTTCTCGACCACCTGGAAGAACTGCGCTGGCGTATTCTCAAAGGGCTGCTTGGCGTTGGCCTGGGCGTAATCGTGGCCTTTTTCTTCTCCAGCTTCATCATGGAAGAGGTCCTTTTGGGTCCCGCCAAGGGAGATTTCTTCGTATACAAGCTGATGGGCATCAATGCTACGGATCTGGACCTGCAGAACCGGCGCCTGCCCGGACAGTTTTTTACGTACTGGGGTACCCTGCTGGTTGTCGGATTTATCATCGGAATCCCGATACTGATCTATCAGCTCTGGGCGTTTATCGTCCCGGCTCTTGAAGTAAATGAGCGTAAGGGCACCCGGTTCATCGTATTCAACATCACGGCCCTGTTCATTACCGGCGTTGCATTCGGATATTTGATCCTCACACCTTTTGCTGTCCAGTTCTTCAGCAATTTTCAGATATCGGAAGCGGTACGCAATGACATTGACATAAATGCCTACTTCTCGGCCCTCACCATGTGGAGCCTGTCAAGCGGTATTGTTTTCCAGCTCCCGATGGTGAGCTACATCCTGTCCAAAATTGGTCTTTTGACACCGGAACTGATGATTAAACACCGCAAATGGGCTATCATCATCTGTTTCATAATGGCCGCTTTTCTCACACCGCCCGATCCGATTTCCCAGTTTCTCATCGCCATACCGCTTCTGCTGCTCTACCAGTTTGGCATCTATATCAGCCGTGTGGTGAACAGAAAGCGCGACCGTGAAATCTTTGGCCCGGAAGGACGTCCTAAGTAATTCATGCTTGCCCGTTGTGCATTTTCAGTAAGCTGCACTCTCTATGACATCTGAGAAAAAAAAGCCAAACAGGCTGATTCACGAATCATCCCCCTACCTCCAGCAGCATGCCCGGAACCCGGTTGACTGGTATCCGTGGGGCGAGGAGGCCCTGGAGCGGGCCCGGCGCGAAAACCGCCCGATTTTTCTGAGCATCGGCTACTCGAGCTGCCACTGGTGCCACGTTATGGAGCGCGAATCCTTCGAGAATCCGCATGTCGCACGCCTGCTCAACAAGCATTTTGTGAATATCAAAGTCGACCGTGAAGAACGTCCGGATGTCGATGCAGTCTATATGGAAGCCCTGCAAATGATGACCGGTCAGGGTGGATGGCCTCTGAATGTCTGGCTCACACCGGATCAGGTACCGATATTCGCCGGTACGTATTTCCCTCCGCAGGACTATCACGGCAGACCTGGATTTGCTTCGGTGATAACCCGTCTGGCCGAGGTCTGCCGGCAGCAGCCTGAAAAAGTACGGCAACAGGCAGAAGAGATGCAAAAAGCGCTGGCAAACGATATCTATGATCATCTTTCCCGAGGATCTGTCACACCTGAACTGCTCGACCGCGCTTTTCAGGGATACGCCGGTGTTTTCGACGGTGAGGATGGCGGTTTTTCACCGGCACCCAAGTTTCCGACCGCCATGGGCATCGGATTTCTGCTGCGTTACAGTCACCGTCCAGGTTCAGACCAAGCCCGCCATATGGCTCTCTTCAGCCTGGAAAAAATGATCTCCGGCGGCATTTACGATCAGGTCGGCGGCGGTTTCCACCGCTACAGCACCGACCGGAAGTGGCTGGTGCCGCATTTTGAAAAGATGCTCTATGACAACGCACTCCTGCTGCCGGTGCTTGCAGAAGCATTTCAAATCACCGGGCGTGACGTATTTGCCCGCACGGCAGACGAGACCATATCCTTTCTGAACCGGGAAATGAGACATCCTGACGGCGCCTACTACTCTGCCCTGGACGCAGATACGGACGGTGTGGAAGGCAAATTCTACACATTCACGCATGAGGAACTTGAACAGCTGTTGGATAAAGAGACATTCAAACTTGTGGCCGACCACTACGGGATTGATGCCGGCGGCAACTGGGAAGGCGTTTCGGTGCTTCACCGGGCCGTTTCACTGGAAGAACTCGCGAAGCGCCGGGGAACCGACACGGAACGGCTGCAGGGCAGGCTCGATGTTGCCAGGGAGCAGCTACTGGCATACCGCAACCGCCGCAGACGGCCGGGTCTTGACGACAAAATCATCACTTCCTGGAATGCGCTGATGCTGATCGCCCTGTGCCGCTGCACTCGACTTCTTGACAGGAATGCCGGTGATGCCATCAGGCTTGGTACGTTTTTGGCTGAAAAAGCTTTTCAGGGCGACACGCTCTTCCGCATCGTTGACCATGAGGGAAATGCGAAGCAGCCTGGCTTCCTTGATGACTATGCGTTACTGGCTGACGGCTATTCACGTCTTTTTGAATTAACCGGTGATTTGCACTGGCTAAGCCTGTCTGTTAAGCTGGTGCAAATCATGATTGACCAGTTTCATGATGATGAAAAGGCGGCTTTTCGCTACGCATCAACAAGCGAAGAGCAGCTGGTGACCCAAACCAGGGACATCTTCGACAATGCCCAGCCCGGTGGCAGCACTGCGGCTATAGCCGCTTTGTATCGCGTGGGACACCTGGCCGGCATGCCGGAGTGGACCCGGCTGGCCGTCGCCGCCATGGAGCCGCTGACCGAAGTGGCCGCATCCCACCCAACCGCATTCGGCAACCTGCTGCAGACCATGCACCTGCATCTGCATCCCGGCAGAGAGATTGTCATTTCATCCGGTATAAACGATCCGGATCAACCGGATGCCGGTCTGGCTGCCAGCCCCGCTGGTGACCTGGCTGCTGACATCCCTGCCGACCTCGCTGGCGACCCTGCCGGCGATCACGACGCCGTCGCACAACAGATGCTTGCTATCTGGAGAAAGCAATATGATCCCTCCACCTGGGTCATCACGCTGGCCGCAAAAGCACAAAGTAACACGAGCAGCCAGGACCTGCCGGAAGACCGCGGTCTGCCTGATATTTCCGCCCAATACAGCGACAAAACGGCCATTGACGGAAAAACCACCGCCTATGTCTGTCAGGAATTCCAATGCAGGGCACCGGTTCAAACCATTGAGGATTTTCAAAAAGAAATCACCGCCAACAACTGAATTTCATACAACTTGCCGGCTGCTGATGCGTTATTTCTGCGGAATGCACTCCGGTGTGTAATACATGCCGGCTGTATTATTATCACATATTTTCTGTAACTTGTCCGTTCAAAATTTACATCTGATAACCGATAGCAACCCATGATTCAGCGATTATTCCGAACTTCTCTCCTTCTGCTCCCTATTGGCCTGGTGCTCGTACTTGCGACCACATCTTGTGACGACAATGCCTTCACCCCCGTCCGTTACGATGAAATAGGTCCGTATGACACCACAGGCGTGGAAAGTGTTACAGCACCGAACGGTCTTACCATCTATTTCCACGAGGAAGGACACGGCGATGTGGTAACTGAAAATCACGCTATCAGGATTCGGTATACCGGACGAACCACCGACGGTGACATCTTTGACAGCACATTCCGTAATGATGTTGACGTTCCCTCCACACTTCAGGTCCGGGGCATGGTTACCGGATTCATGCAGGGTCTGGCCGGCTATAATGAAGTCATTGATGGTCAGAATGTGCGCAAACATGCTGCCCGTGAGGGGAGTCGGCGCACCCTCGTTATTCCCCCGTCACTTGGATATGGCGGAAGCAGCAATCACAGCCTGCGTGCCGATACGCTTGTTTTCGATATTGATGTAGTCGCTATAGCAACTGATAACTGACCAAACCGAATCACAAGCCATCCGGGAACTCGCAAGCATCAAGAACAGCGACAGAACAGCATCAGAACAGCGGCACAGCGGCACAGCGGCACAACAGCACCAGAACAACGGCAGAACAACGAGAGGCCGCATCACACATATTTCCTGGGCACCTTGGTGTGAATGCCGCAGCATATTTCGTACGGGATAGTACCGATCGCTTCAGCCCAGAGTCCGGCATGATTGCGGTCGCCACCCATAACCACAACGTTGGTTCCTGCATCATACCGGTCATCGCCAAGCCATACCATGATATAATCCATGGTAACGCGACCCACCTGCGGATACCACACACCCTCTATGCTGACCGGCATCTTCCCTGACAAATTTCGGCGGTATCCATCGGCGTACCCGGTTGGGATCACCACATAGTGTCCGTCAGCAGGAGCCTGCCAGGTCGCCCCGTAGCTCAGGGAACCCCCTTTGTGAATGAACTTGCACTGCGCCACCCATGAACGCCATTTCATTGCCGGCTGCAGCTGATTCGACGGCCCGGGAGTCGGATCGTATCCGTAAAGCGCAATGCCATGGCGCACCATATCCAGATGCGTATCGGGATGATCCAGCGAGGCCGCCGAGTTGGCTGCATGCAACGGATATTTCCCGCCGAATTTCTCCCTGATCTGTTTGAGTACCTTTTTTTGCTGCTGCATATAAGCGCTGTTCCCTTCATCAGCCGACGCGAAATGGGTCATGATACCCTTGCATGATATCCGGCCTGCAGAGGCAATCCGTTTTTCAATACGATCCATCTCATCCGGATGGATACCCAGCCGTCCCATGCCCGAGTCGATCTCAACATGATAGGACGTACCCTGCTCCAACAGATCAAAATGATCATCAGAGCTGATTACCGCCTCAAGGTCATACTCCGGGTACGCCTTTACCGTCTGCGGCACCGGTACGCCGAAAACCAGGATCGGATGGGTGATGCCCGCCTTGCGCAATGCGACGGCTTCGGTAACATTGGCAACCGCAAACATATCATACAGATCTCCAATTATGCGGGCAACCTCAACGGCACCATGACCATATGCATCCGCTTTAATGACTGCAGCAGAATGGGTCCCACTTTTCAAATTGCGATGTAGATAGCGGGCATTATTGCAAAGCACCTGCAGGTCAATTTCAATATGAGAATGATAGAAGGGATAGTCTGACATTTTGATTGATGTATTAATCGGTTGATAGTAATTTTTCCGAAGGGATCAAAGGGATGGTGATATGGGATCCCCGCATGCTCGTCAGTCCTATTTTGTGACATGAGTCCTGGAGGAGAATACCGGATTTTTTTGCTGTAAAAGCCAGAAGCGGATTTCATGAGCATCACTCATCCCCAGAATCATGCCATCGTGTAACACCGGAAGAAATTCGGCTTTCAACGTCACACCCTGCCTGTAGGTCGATTCGTCAGCCACATCCACAAAACAGCCTTTTTCAACCGGACGCTCCAGGTAATCAACAGACTCACCCTCCCCTGGCACTGCTTCAAGTTCCCTGCCCATGATCACGGATTTCAGTTCACCATCCTCCATCACAGGTATTACGGCATTCCGCAGGTAACGGGCATCCATCCGGTTGATCTGGCGTATGATGGCAACGGGGGTTTTATTTTCATTGATCCGAAAAATCAAGTCCTCGAATTTTGGTTGGTAAATCAGCTCATCACGGCCGGTATAGGCCGTGTACCAGAGATAGCCGGACAGAAGAGCCGCCCAGAATGCTGTTGAGGCGCCTTCGGTGAGCAGAAGCACCACTGCAAACAGCATGATCATCAGAATGATCGCAACACTTATGTAAAATGTTAAAATAGATGCCTTGTAATAGTATTTTTTAACATGCCAAAGTACTGCGCGCAGGGTGCGTCCGCCATCCAGAGGAAAAATGGGCAGCAGGTTAAAGGCGCAAAGCAGTATGTTCATATAGAAGACAAACTGAAGCACCAGGAAAGCCTCGTAGTAATCCGGACGCACATACTCCGCAACACCCCAGGCAAGCAAGGCAAACAGAAGGGAGGCCAGGGGACCGGCCAGAGCGATGATCAGCTCCTCTTTCGGCCGGACCGGGCGTTGTTTGAGTTCGGCCATTCCGCCGAACAGATACAGATGGATACGCTCAAGCGGCAGTTTCAGCCACCGGGCCGCCAGGGCATGGCCGTATTCGTGAAAAAAAATGGAAAAAGTCAGAAAAACAGATGACAGCACTCCCATCGTCCAGTAGACCCATGTCAGCTGAGTGAACATGATCTGAGGAAAATACCGCTCACTAAGCACCCAGGCCATAAATATAACGACCACCGGCAGCAGGGGATCGATGGTGATCCGCATCCCGCCAATAGAAAATCCGAATCTGGCTAATCCTGTGTATTTCTGGCTTTGCACATCAAAAATTATTTGGTTGGATGAACCCACCACCGCAGTTTTGTTAAAACCATCGTTTTTCTTTCCGGATGTCATTGAGAATGACCCGGGCTGCGTTGTAGCCGGCAGCGGCAAAGACTCCTCCTCCCGGATGACACGACGCGCTGGCAAGGTACAGATTTTTGACCGGGGTTTTGTACTGACTGAGCTCGGGTGTGGGTCGGAACATGAACATCTGGTCGATGGTCATTTCCACATGCATCACATTGCCTTTCAGCAGCCCGTGTTTGCGCTCGATATCGACCGGTGACTGTATGTACCAGTCAATGCGCTTGTCTTTGAGGTTGGGCGCGTATCCGGCGGCCACATCGTAAATCTTCCGGGCTTCCCGCTCGCGGATATCATCCCAGCTGATCCCGCCGGCAAGCTTGTAGGGGTGCCACTGCGCCCAGAGATAGAGCAGATGCTTCCCTTCCGGAGCCAGCGTCGGATCAATTTTCGTGAATGTCATTGCCAGTACAGATGGTTTTTCAGGCGGCCGGCCGGCAATGTAATCACCGATCGACGCATTCATGTACTCGCGGGAGGGAACCAGAAGTTGCAGCCCGTTATGGATCAGCGGATCATCCGGACACGCCTCGTAGCGCGGGAGTTCTTCGACCGCACAACGGATAACCATACCGAACCCGTTGCCCACGTTAATGTCGCCTACCCGCTTGAAAAGCGACGGGGACAGATGTTCGGGACCGACCAGCTTCATCATCGTTGTCTGCACATGCGCATTCGACACCACGCGCCCGGCCGGTAGTTCACGTCCGGAGGCCAGTTTCACACCAACCGCACGGCATGCATCTCCGGTACCGCTGACCATGACCTTCTCAACGGGTTCACCGCTGAGCACCTCGCCTCCATGCGCCTCAAGCATCCGGATCATCGCCTGGGTCAGCATTCCGCTGCCTCCTTTCGGGCGCTTGCCCCCGCTTTCATGCAGCATGGCCTGCCAGCCAACAAAATCAGCCGTAGCTGATTGATCTGGCGGCGGACCGGATTGTGCGGCGAACCAAAGCAGCGCTGTCTTCACCGATTCGTTTTCGAAAAACTCCTCCACCACCTGGCCGTAGCTGCTCATAATCCTTCGGATGCCATCGGTCTGCTCCCCTTTTTTGAACATGGAGCCGCCGCGGAGCTGTCCGCCCGACATCGCCCGGAACAGCCTGAATGGTGTCGGTGGAACCAGGAAAGCGTTCAGGACCCCTTTATTAACCCGTTTCCAGTAATCGATGAAATCGCGGTAGGCCGCTGCATCTTTCGGTGAAACCTTCGCAATGGAATCCATGGTTTGTTCAACCGATCGGTGAAAATGAATCACTCCGCCGCCTGGCACTGGATAACACATAAACGGATCCATCTCTATATATTCCAGGCCATATTTTTCAAGCCCGAGATCGGCAACGACCGGGGTCTGGTGGATCATAAAGTGAGCGGATGACCCGACATCAATGCGATAGCCATCGGGTGTTTCGGCAGACTGGAACATCGGCTCGGTACACACCGCTCCGCCAAGAGTCTCCCGACGCTCAACCACGCACACTTTGTGACCGGCTTTTGCCAGATAACAGGCAGCTGTGAGTCCGTTATGCCCCGATCCGATTACAATGATATCATACATGATTTCTATCTTCAAACATGATTAATAATACCTCCACACTGACGAACGTTCCAAGCCGAATCCTGAAGCCGCATGAAACATTAATGCTAAAAAACCGTATATCACAGAATTGCTATTAAAGCGCTATCTGAATAAAGCACTTTTTGATTAAACAAAACCTGATTCTATGATAAACACAATTTAGGAGTTTTGTTTACTTGCAAAAATCGTAATTTAGACCCTCTAAAAATCCACTTATCCGACTGAACATGGGCTTTCTGAAATCATTCCTGGCATCACTTCTTGCAATATTCGTCACCCTTTTTCTTCTGTTTCTCTTTGTCCTGATTCTTGTTGTTTCAACTTCACGCGAATCAGAACCTTTTGTGCGCGATGGCACTGTTCTTGAGGTGAAGATGGGAAGTACGCTAATGGAAAGGCCTCCGACCGATCCCTTCGCCATGCTGTTTGGTGATCCCTCACGCGAGCCTGTGACACTGCGCGGTCTGGAATCCAACCTGGAAAAAGCCGCATCGGATGACCGGATCGATGGTGTCTGGTTCAGGATCAACAATATTGCGGCGCCATGGTCCAATCTTGTTGCTCTGCGAGAGAAAATGGTTGAATTCCGGGAACAATCCGGAAAATTCATCTATGTATCCACCGATGATATCGGTTTCAACGAACAGGGCTTCTTCCTCGCCACTGCGGCTGATTCCATCTTTTCCCCGCCGGAAACTTTTTTTGAATTTGACGGTTTCTTTATTCAGGCTGTCTTCTTCAGGGACATGCTGGACAAGTTGGGTGTAGAAGCTGAAATATTTCGTACAGGTGAGTACAAAAGTGCCGTCGAGCCATTTTTCCGCCGGGATTTCTCCTCTGAAAACGAAGAGCAGCTTCAGGCCATCGTTGACAATGTGGCGGACACATTCCTTGCCGCCGTAAGTGAGCGTACCGGGATGTCACGCACGGAACTGGATGCCATTATGAATGAAAGCCCTATCCTGACCTCCAAAGCGGCTTACGAATCGGGACTCATCGATCTTCTTGTCTACCCGGATGAAGTTGAGAAACGAATTGAAAACCGGGTTATCGAAAATGGCAGCGATGAGCTTCGCACCATAACCTATCACAGATACAACCGGGTCAAGAAATCCACAGCCGGTGTAAAAGAACCGGATACCAAAAACAAGATTGCTGTAATTTATGCATCAGGCAATATCATGCCGGAATTCGACTCACAGTCCATTTTCCCCGGATCAGAAGAGAACATCACGGTCCGAAATTTCGGCAAGAGCCTGGATGATGCCCTGGAAGACGAAAATGTCAAAGCCATCGTACTCCGCATCACAAGTCCGGGCGGTGCAGGTTCTACATCCGATATCATCTGGCATAAAATTCGCGAGGCCTCCAAAGAAAAGCCCATTATTGCATCACTCGGATCGGTAGCCGCCAGTGGTGGTTACTACATAGGCATGGCAGCCGACACGGTCGTCGCATCCTCCCAGACCATCACCGGATCCATCGGCGTCTTCGGTGTTGTCATGAACATGCAGGAGCTGCTCAACGACAAGCTGGGTGTGTACTTCGATGCCGTCACCTCTCACGAACAGGCCCTTTGGATTTCACCAGACAAGCCAATGAGCGAAACTGCCCGCCGGACCTTCCAGGGGTTCATTGATGATTTTTACGAAGTGTTTCTTGAAAGAGTGGCTGCAAGCCGGAACATGAGCATCGATGAAGTTCATGAAGTGGCTTCCGGAAGAGTATGGACTGGAAACCAGGCGCAGCAGGTCGGATTGGTGGATGTGATAGGTGAACTGTCTACGGCACTTGCCATTGCATCGGAAATGGCGGAGATTGATGAATACACTATTGAAACGTTCCCGAAACCCAAGTCCATTATCGAAATGTTCACCGGGTCGGCACAGGCTCAGGTGCGTCAGATTTTCCAGCCTCACTTCAAGGAGCTTGAATATCTCGATCCAATGATACATATTTTGAACAACGATCCGCGTGCTGTTATAGCACGAATCCCGTTTGATCATAAAATTCACTGAAAGACCCCCTATGGAGATTGGCGATTTCCGGCTTGAACAGCTGAGCGAAGGTATCTTTGAAGTATCGTCGGCTGGCTCTATCCGAAAGATCAGGAATCATCAGGAAAAGGAATCGGCATCGGAGACTGTCGTCCGGGTGGGACTGGATCCCGTTCTCATTGACACCGGAAGCACCGCCATATTACTGGATGCCGGCCTCGGAATGGGCCTCGATAACAAAGAACCGGAGCCGGATACATCTAATATCGTCACAAATCTGGAAATATTCGGTTACCGTCGGGAAGATATCGGTGCTGTGATACTGAGCCATCTGCACTATGATCACGCGGCCGGGCTCAGTTTTTCGGACAAGGCAGGCCAGGTGTCCGCTACTTTGCCAAATGCCAGAATTTACGTTCAAAAGAGTGAGTGGGAAGCTACATTGCACAGCCTCCACTCCCAGCCAACCGTTCAGGGCATGGGGTATGAGCCGGATGACCTGTACCGGCTCGTTGCTAACGGACGTTTTGTCTTTCTGGAAAAAGAGCTGCAGGAGATCATCAAGGGAATCACTGTGATTCGCACGGGTGGGCATACGCCCGGACACCAGATTGTGCGCATTCGCAAAAACAGTCAGACAGCCTACTATTGTGGTGACCTGATACCAAATGAATATCATCTGAACCGATTAGTCACGACCAAAATAGACACGGATTTTGTTAAAGCCAGGAAGGCAAGAATGCTGTTGATGCAACAGGCCTGGCGCGACAAAGCCACGCTGCTGTTCTATCACTCCGTATACAGGAAGGCAGGTATGATCGTCAGAGATAAAAACCGCGGATTCGTACTCAAAAGGGGCTGACCATTCCAACTATTCCAATCAGCAAGCATCACTTACTGATTCATGGATAGCAGAAATTCCTTGTTGTTTCGGGTTCCCCTCATCTTGTCTAGCAGGAATTCCACAGCCTCCTGCGTGGTCATAGTTGTAAGGTAACGACGCAGCAGCACCACCTTCTCACGCTCTGCCTCCTCGACGAGAAGATCCTCACGGCGCGTACCACTTCTGAATATATCAATGGATGGGAAAACGCGGCGTTCGGAAAGTCTGCGATCCAGCACCAGCTCCATATTACCCGTTCCTTTGAATTCCTCGAAGATAACATCGTCCATGCGTGATCCGGTATCCACCAGGGCTGTGGCAACGATCGTAAGACTTCCCCCGTTTTCAATGTTTCTGGCTGAACTGAACAGCTTCCGGGGTTTTTTGAGGGCCTCGGCATCGACACCGCCCGACATGGTGCGGCCGGTATTGGAGCAGATATTATAGGCGCGGGCAAGACGCGTGATCGAATCCATCAACACAAGCACATCATGACCGCTTTCCACCATGCGCTTGGCTTTTTCGAAGACGATCTCTGCCAGTCCGATGTGGTTCTCAGGCTTCTGGTCGAATGTAGAAGCAAGCACTTCGGCATCGACGACATTGCGCTCCATCTCCGTCACCTCTTCAGGCCGTTCATCAACCAGCAGAATAATAATTTTTGTTTTGGGATAATTGGTTGATACGGCATTGGCAATATTGCGCAGAATAGTCGTTTTACCGGTTTTCGGCTGGGCTACAATCACACCGCGCTGCCCCTTCCCGATTGGTGAAAACAGGTCGATGAGCCGTGTCGTGTATTCGCTTGCCTTATATTCCAGCACATACCGGCTGTCAGGATACACCGGCAGCAGTTCGTCGAAATCCTTTCGGGAATCCATATCGGTGGGAATCCGGCCATTAACACCGTCCACCCGAAGCAAAGCGAAGTAACGTTCGCCTATTTTCGGTGGGCGGATGATGCCGATCACGCTGTCGCCCTGCTTCAGGCAGAATCGCTTGATTTGCGACGGTGAAACGTAGATATCATCCGGACTGGCCGAATAGTGATAATTTGCCGAACGCAAAAAACCGTATCCATCCGGCAGGATTTCAAGGGTACCTTCATTGATCAGGTATCCGCCAAGCTGTGGCTCAATTTCTCTGAGCCTATCCTCCAGTGTTTCCGCATGGGACTCGGGCAGCACATCATGGACATTCTTCTTTTTATTATCATGTGCAGCCGGAATCGGATCACTCACTTTTTGGGCTTTGGCGGAACTCTTGCGGGTTCCGGGGTCGTCATCCTTCTTTTTGTGATCCCTGCGGGTATCCTTTGCGGCTTTTCTTGCGGGCTGCTTTTTTTTGTCATCAACCGGAGGAACATGCCTTACGGCTTTAGTGGATTTATCATAGACAACCGGAAGATCCGGATTTGTTCTTTCTGCGGACTCCTGTCTGGCCACCTTGGGTGGTGACACCTCGCTTCTGTCTCTGGCGTTGGTGCCTGGAGTTGATTCAGCAGCCTTTTCGGGTGACTTTTTGTACTTGCTGAGATCTTTTTTCCGATAGAGGGATCCCGTTGACCGTGTCGAATTGTCATCAATATTCCCGAAAAGATCCGGACTGCCGGGGGGGAGCTCATCCTCTCCAGACACAACATCATTTTCTTTTTTGTCTTCATTTTCGTCAAAATGCTGCAGAAATCCTGCCTGCTTGCTTGCAACTTCACGAAGCCGGTCGACCAGCGTTTGTTTGCGAATTCCAGTTACCCGCTTCAGGCCTGTTTGCCTGGCAATATCCTGTAACTCTTTGAGCGTTTTATCTTCTAATTTTTCCAGATCTTTCAAAACTGATACAGCTTAATGGATGTTATTGTATATCTGTGGCGTTGCACTATAACAAGAAATGCAGAACGACACTCATTACATTGAGGATGAGCACATATCCGGCATAACCGGATGTTACCCGATAATGTTGATAGAGGTGTTATTCAAAATGATCGGAGAGAGGAGACAGCTATTCGGCCTTGATGATGCGTGAAATCCATCTTTTGACCACACCGTAAAAGTAAAAACTTCCTGTGAAAATTACTACTTGTTTGGTGAACCTTTTGAAGATTTCCGTTATTTCATCTTCGTCGGGGGGCAGGCTCTGTATATTGGTTAAATAAGGCGTGATTAATGCAATATCTGCCGCCCTCTCCATCTCCAACCTATAATAGTAGTTTTTTTTAAAAACAGAAAACGGTTTGAGTATTTTTTTTTGCGCCTTGTCTTTCATGATGCTCAGGACGATAACGGGCGAACAGCCCCAATCTTGCCTTCGGATATGCTCCATGAGTTCACGAACGGCCTCCGGATTGTGTGCACCGTCGAAATACCATGGCAGCTGAGGAGAAAGACGCTCGAAACGACCGCGAAGCAGGCCGCTTTCACCCGTTTTCTCAAGTGCTGAAGCAAACAGGGCCGGAGACACGGGAAAGCGGTAGTTCAGAAGCCTGGTTGTCAACCTGGCTGCTGCAATATTCCACCGGTGTACAGGTGCCGAAAGATCAGAGGCAATCGCCATTCTCATATCCCCTTCAGTGATTCTGTAAACAGACCCTCTGGAATCCGGTGAACCGGATTTTCTGTCATTTTTAGAATTCTGGTCACTTTCTTTATAAAGCCCCTTTTTCATGATGTGACGGGGATGCAGTTCCCTCACATCCCGCACCACAGATCCGGATTGCAGGGCCATGTCTTCAAGGATTTTTCTGGCGGATGTCGGCATTCTCCCAAGTACTACCGGCCGCCCGGGTTTGATGATTCCTCCCTTTTCGATCGCTATCTCCGCACGTGTTCGTCCCAGGAAATTCTGGTGATCGTGACTTATGGATGTGATTACCGACACCTCTGGAACTACGACATTGGTTGCATCGAGACGCCCGCCAAGGCCGGTTTCAAGAAGTGCAATATCCGCTTTCTGCTCAGCAAACCACCAGAAAGCGGCCGCTGTTGTGATCTCGAAATAGCTGAGATCCATCCGGACCATTTCCATTCCATAGCTTTGGAAGAAATGCAGAAAACCTGAATCCGGTATCATCCGGCGGTTGATGCGAATCCGCTCGTTCACCTGCTCCAGGTGCGGGGAACTGTAGAGGCCGCAACGATAGCCTGCCCTTTCATAGACAAGGGCCAGCATTGCGCCAACACTTCCCTTGCCATTGGTACCGGCAATATGAATGAAAGGAACTTTCTGCTCAGGATTGCCCATCACATCGCAAAATGACCGGATACGGTCAAGCCCCAGCCTGGCGGCTGAAGCACCTTGCACCTGGAACGAGGGCAGGCTGTCCAGGAAGCGATAAACATCGGCGGTGGAATCAAAACGCATTTTGGTAAATAAATTTTAAACGATGTGTGCCTCCGAATATCGTATATTGCAACGAAAGAAACAGGTGGTTTTCTCATCCTGCACTGTCATTTTACTTTTTCACCCCCGATTTTAACCCGCTTATGTACACCTCCCTGGTCCGTCCTCTCCTTTTTCAACTGGATCCGGAGAATGCGCATCGTGTTGCTACAGCCCTGGGTGAAGCCGTCTGTTCCACGCCATTGGCCGGGCACCGCATGGTTCGGAGACATGCCGGAAGGTGGCCGCAGCTAGAACAGGAAATGGCCGGAATACAATTTCAGAATCCCGTGGGAATTGCTGCGGGCTTTGATAAAAATGCCGCTTATACCGGTCTGCTCCGATTTATTGGATTCGGTTATGCAGAGTACGGAAGCATCACCGCGAAACCGTCACCGGGCAACCCGGGCCCGCGGCTTTTCCGGCTGAAAAAGGACCGGGCCCTGATTAACCGGATGGGATTGTATAACGAAGGCGCGGAGACGGTATGCCGTGGCATCATGAATAAAAAACAGCGAAATCCGGTACTTTTTGATGGATTTCCGACCGGTATCAACATTGCCAAAACTCATGATCCCGAAATTACCGGTGACGATGCCATCCGGGATTATATCATCAGTTACCGTTTTGCCCGCGAGACTGCCGACTACATCAGCCTGAATGTATCCTGTCCAAATACCAGGGAGGGCAAGACGTTTGAGGAAAAAACAGCTCTTGCAGAGCTTCTTGACGGAATCCTCGCTGAACGGCAGGACAGTGATCCACCGATCCTGGTCAAGTTTTCGCCGGATACCGACACCGGCACGACTCAGGAGCTTCTCACCATCTGCGAGGACCGGGATATACGGGGCTATGTTCTCACCAATACCTCATCACACCGGAATGGTCTGCTGACATCCGACGAACGTCTTGAAAAGATCGGCCAGGGCGGTCTGAGTGGCCCCCCTTTGTTTCCCGGTACATTGAAGCGGATTGAATATTTCCGAAGCATGCTGCCATCTGACAGGTTGCTGATCGCTTGCGGCGGTATTGACACACCGGAAAAGGCAGTCCGAATGATTTCAACCGGAGCCAATCTGCTCCAGCTGTATACCGGACTGATATACGAAGGTCCTTCTTTAATCTCCCGCATTAATCAGGCTTTGACCCGCCGGTTAAGCGAATCCGGCGCCTCATCCCTGCAACAATTGCCCTTTGTCTAATTATCGTAGTTGAACTCGATAGTGTACTCGCATTGCACCTGCACCGCAACTCCGGTGTACTGAGGAGCTGAAAAGCGCATATGCTGTTCCGCCGCCTCCAGAAGAGCTTCCAGGATGCCGAGACCATCATCTTCATCATCGGTATGGATTTCAACAGGATGGCCTTCCTTGTCGATGAGAACCCGGATCACGACAGTGCCACTTGTCTGGAATTCATCAATAACCTGCTGAAATCCGCTCTCAGCGATGAAACCTTCCAGACCGCCTTCGATCACAGGACGATCGTCCAGTTCATTGCATTCGTATATCCTGTCGGTATCCACAAGCAGGGAACGCACCCTGTCGACTTCAATTTCCTCGGCCAGTTCATTGACTACGCGAATTCTGGGAAAGTCCGGATACTCATTGCGGAGGGTGATAAGCGCAACGCGTGCACTGTCCCACATAGCACCCTCATAGGGAAACAGATCGGAGAAATCGGGTTCCAGCAGCGTCTTGTCACGGATGTCCTGCAAATGCGACTGATACGTTTTCCTTCTTTCCGCAGCTTCCGGTTCTTGGACATCCATAGCGGCGGCTGTGTCCTGCCCGGCAGCAGATACGTCATCCAAAATGGCAACTGAATCATCCACTATAACCGTCATTCGCTCAACATCCTCCGCATCTGCATCATCCATCGCATCCGCATCATCAATTGCATCTGCTTCATCCATCGCATCCGCTTCATCCATCGCATCTGCTTCATCAACCGGTTCTCCGGCCGGCATCAATCCCGGATCTTCTGCTTCTCTTTCTGCATCCTGCCTGATTGTAACAGCCATATAAGCAGAATCAGCCAAAAGGGCACGTACCGAGTCGCGAATGATTTCATACTCTTCCTTCTCCTGCTCCCAAATGTACCGGGTGGTCGATAATTCATTTATTCGATAGGCATATTGCTCATCCTCACGCGCCGACTCAATATAATCCAGTACCGATCTGTAAAGCGCCTGCGGTGCCTGCGGTGCATCCGGATATCGTTCTGTAAACATTCTGAGTTTTCCAGCTCTGTTATCAGAGGGAGCAAGCTCGATAATCTCGCTGTAATCCCGGGCGATGCTGTCCTCACGGCTCATGACGTAATCTTCACGAACCAGTTCCAGATTATAGCGATCAGCCATGCGCTCCGCATAAATTGTATTGGGATAAAAATCCACCAGCTGCATGGCATACTGCACCGCCTGCGTTGAATCACCGGCTGACTGGTACAATTCGGAGAGGGAATAGATTGCCTGAGGGGCAAGCTCCGAGTCCGGGAAGCGCTGCATCACATTCCGGTAGTATCGTGCTGCACTGTCGGGCATGGCCAGTGATGTGAAAAAGACATTGCCAATTTCGTATTCATGCGATGCGATCATCCGGCGGGTCTCCATCTGCTCTTCTTCAGAGAATGGGATGCCGGATATATCAATTTCCACCATTTGCTGTTGAGGAGACACGGCCTGTTCAATTGCCTGATCCACATCATCGACCTCCTCCCCCTCTTCCTCAAACTGACGAACGATATTCACTCTTACCGCTTCCATGCGACGCCAGTCATCGACCAGGGGACGCGATCCCCAGAAGGCCTGAAACGCCTGCCGGTTTTGCATCATGAGCTGCGGATTTTTGTGATTCAGGAATCCATTATCCGTGTCCTCATCGGCCTGCGTGCCCGCCTCCTCCATATCGGCTATGGTAACCATCTGCTGACGACGCTGATCACGCTGCTGCTGTTCGATTTCGGCAATTTTTCGCTCTCTGACCACATTGATCACCGAGTCAAATTCTGCTTCGGACAGTTCACCCAGCCAGAGCAAGCTGTCCAGCCGGTGGACCTCCTTCTGCAACCGGGAGTACTCACCATAGGATTGCGCCATGAGTCCGGCATCGAAATTCCTGGGCAGTTGTTCCAGATTGGTGGCCTGGCTTGCGGATGAGTCGAAATAGGCTGCTGTCAGTGTGAAATCCAGGTAAAAATCCCTGTGAATTTCCGCGATTCCATAGTAGATTTGGGCTTGTGTCTCTCTGGACGCAGGTTGTGTGCGTCTGCGGAGAATCTGCTCATACTTTTGACGGGCTGCAGTATAACTTCCCTTGTCATGGAGGGTCCGGGCAATTTCATATTCTATGGATGCGATGTATTCGAAATGGCGGTCATCCCGGCTCATGGAAACAAAATGGTCATGGGCCCACTCCAACTCACCCTGTTTACGTGCGACAAGTCCCATTTTGCGCTCGGCATGGTATATCAGATCGTAATTTGGATTGGATTGATGCGTGGTGCGCCTGTAGGCTTCGAAAGCATCATCATATCGCTCCAGTGTTTCCAGAAGCTGACCGTACAAGAAATAAGCCCGCATTTCAAGGCGCCGGTTGCGTATATCCGGCAATGCATCAGCCAGATAACCGGCTGCCTCCTCATATTCACCACGAGCAACCAGGAGTTGAGCGATCACAAGCCTGACATCCGCCTCTATGCGCCGGTCCCAGTCGAATTCGGTCGAAAAAAGCCGGGATTGCGTGTAATTGATTCCCTCGACATAATTCTCGAGCTCCAGTGCAGCCCGGCCACGCCAGAAAATGGCCTCCTGTCTCAATGCGGGATCCGACGTCGTACCCAGCAGCTCCAGAAACTTCTGATCAGCCGAGAAAAACTGCTGCATGTAAAAATAGGACTTGCCGATCATCATGATGGAGTTATCCACCCAGCGTGACCGGGGATGGAACCGGATGACATCGGCACTTTTCTGTGCGGCATGTTCAAAGTCGCTGAGTCCTGCCCTGCGCGGGGTGGTATGGACCCGGATTGGCCGTTCGGGGTTAATGGAAATTTCCTGCTGCTCCTGCAGTTCGACACCCCTTTCAAAGCTGGTTTTGGCGTTGTAATAGGTATTGAAGTAGGCATTGAAATCGCGCCACGAACTTTGCAGCATACCTGTGCAGCCCTGCATCAACAGTGACATCACTAATATAAACGAGAGTAAACGAAGATTACGAAGCATTATCTGATGCACCAAACGTTCCAGTCATCACAAGCAGGCCATTCCTAATAAGTCCATGCCATGCAAAGCCATTTCACACGAGCTGATATAAATCAGCTTTTATTCAATAGTACTCACCTTGATCATGTTGGTGCTTCCGCGTTTCGAAATCGGCATGCCTGCCGCAACGACTATGCGGTCACCCTGTTTGACCAGTCCGGATTCCTTCAGATAATCCTCCATTCGCTTCACACTGGTATCGGTATCAAATAGGGCATCCAGCTGAATGGATGTGACACCCCAAACCAGATTGAGCTGACGGCGGACTTCTGAACTTTCCGTAAATGCTATAACGGGTACACGCGGACGAAATTTTGCAATTCTTCGGGCAGTAGTCCCCGAATGAGTTATAACAGCAATAATTTTTGCTTCCACGGCATCACCTACAGACACACAGGAATAACTCATTGACTCAACAATCTGTTTTTCCCGCCATTCCGGCTGGACAAACTCCAGTGTCTGATAAATATCATCCGCTTTTGCTTCAATATTTCGACAGATATTGTCGATATTTCGCACCGCTTCCAATGGATATTTACCAGCAGCGGTTTCTCCTGAAAGCATGACGGCATCGGTACCGTCGAGTACGGCGTTGGCAACGTCCGAGCTTTCTGCCCGTGTCGGGCGCGGATTGGTCATCATGGACTCAAGCATCTGTGTGGCTGTAATCACCGGCTTGCCTGCCATTTTGCACCGATCAATAATGTCTTTCTGGATAAGGGGAATGCGTTCACTTGCAATTTCTATACCCAGATCACCACGGGCAACCATTATACCGTCGGCCTGCTGTATTATATCCTCGATTTCATCCAATGCTTCCGGTTTTTCAATTTTGGCAATGATACCGGCATTGCTTCCACGAACGCGCACTTTGGATATGAGATCCTGCACATCTCTTGCAGATCGCACAAAGGAGATGGCTACAAAATCCACCCCTTCCTTTAATCCGAATTCCAGATCTGTAACATCTTTTTCAGTGATGGCGGAAATGGTGGTTTTGACATTAGGCAGGTTTACCCCCTTTCTTGTTTTAAGAAAACCGCCATTAATGACTCTGGCTGTGATATCATCCCCGGAGATCTTTACGATTTTAAGCTCCATGAGCCCGTCGTCCATCAATATGGTATTGCCGGGTTTTACATCCTGGGCCAGATTGGGATAATCAATGGGGATGATCTCATTGTCCCCCTCCAGATCCATCGGAGTAAGTTTGACATAGGTGTGATCCTTGAGCTGCGCACCTTCCCCTTTCATGCGTCCTACACGTATTTTCGGTCCCTGCAAATCCATCAGAATCGGGATGTTGACATCGAATTTTTCCGAAAGCCTGCGGATCGTGTCGATATTATTTTTATGGATTTCATGGGTTCCATGGGAAAAGTTGAGCCGGACGACATTCATGCCGCCCCGAATCAACTGCTCTATCATTTCCGGAGTGCTGGTGCTCGGCCCGATGGTGCAGACAAGCTTTGTTCTTCGATCACTTATAAACATTTACTTGACTGTTAAATGTGGATTTATATATAAGGATTTTGTCTGAAAATCAAAAAAAAATACAACCTGGTATTATGTGCCACCATCGATAAGTGGCACATTCTGGATTCCAACTCACGCAGTTTTGCTCTGCGAAAAAAAACCCTTTGCAGAATACTCTGCAAAGGGTTTTATGAAATTGAGAAACCGAGTAGTACTACTCGTAATATCTACATCAATCTCTGGTATCCCACCATACACGGTATGTCAAACTGGTCACACCTGCTGGTACGCCGGTACCTAATGCATTTTCTGCATTGTTCTGAAGTTCACTCACGGGATAGGGGAATCTTCTGGGGAAATCACCTACACGAAGTTGATCTTCATCGGGGGCCGGCTGCGGAAGCTGCAGACTTGGGTAACCCGTTCTTCTCCAATCGTTGAAAGGTTCCGTTGTCAGGAATGTAGCAATGTATTTCTGGGTAATGACATGCTCATGAGCCTGATCAGCGGGCAGACCACCCAAATCAGGGCGTGCAGCCAGGTAATCAGCGATATCACCTGCATCCACTCCCAGTTTTTCCATCGAAGCAGTAATAGCGTCCCGATAAATCGGGTCAGCAGCCGCTGCTCCACTAGTCATCAATGTCGCTTCAGCTTCCAGAAACTTTGCTTCTGCGTAGCTGATCCAGTTTAATGGGGCATCAGCTGCACTGTAGAAACTTCCAATGGAAGAAACAATTCCTGCACCTATACCGGGACGCGCATTTTCGTGACCGAAATAGGTTGAGTCATCAAGTGCAAACATTGTGGCAGGGTCAAAAGGCACAGGTGAAAAATCAGCATTCAAACCCGCCTGAACAACGGCACCAGTCTGACGTGCCTGGACAGGCAGTCTGGGATCTTCCAGTGTTTTAAGAAGATTAACATACTGTTGGCTCAACTGGTTTCTTGTATCCCACTTGCCGTCAATCGCAAACTGAAACCAGGGATTCTCCGATCCGGCTGCCGCTACATACGCATAATCCGCATCATCGACATTGCTTTCAAAGCCACCCTGGAGTGCATTGAGAGCGGAATTAGCCCTGGCTGTCCGGGTATTGCCGGGAGCCTCTGTCAGACGCATATGCAACCGGGCCTTGAGCGTATTTGCCAATTTAATCCATTGACCAAGATTTCCACCATAAAGTTGATCATCGCTACCAGGATTAATTGCTCCCGGATTGGATAGCTCACTAATTGCCTCATCAAGCATGTCGAAAACAGCAGTATAGATCTGCTCCTGAGTGTCATAGGCAGGAGATGGATTGGTTGGATCAAATGCCTCGGATAATGGAGCATCATTAAAGAAATCGGTCAGGATGGACATATTCCAGGCAAAAACGATCCTGCCAATGCCGGCATATGCCCTGCTCTCCGTACCCTCTGTCTGTTCAATCATGGTATTTGCATTGTTCATGACGGAAACATAAGAGTAGATTCCCCAGAAATTATTCGGATCGCTTTCCAGATAGTTATAGGTGTCAGCCGAGGGTTGAACACCATTCCATGCGGTTTGTTGAATCCATTGACTCGATACCCGCACGGGTTCATTGGCCAACACGCGATAGGAGAAATACCCCAACACGGCCGGCAACTGCAGATTGGCTTCAACGAATTCCGGTTCGTTCGGATTCTCGTTGATACCCAGGAAGTTGTCACAGGCGCTGATACTGATTAATAATAGCGACACCATGAAGATTTTTAGATATATGAATTGTCTCATAATAAACTGAATTATAAACGATTATAAAGGATTGGGTTCAGTCGCTTAAAGTGAAAATCTTACGCTGAAGGAAAATTGCCGGGTGTTTGGAGTTACAGCATGGTAAAAGCCCTGGCCATTGCCGCTTCCATAGAGGCTTCCTTCTGGATCACCGTATGAGAAATCGGTGCTGATCCACAGATTGTATCCGGTGGCCGAAAATTCAAGCGACTGGAAGGGAGTTCTTTGGAGTAACCCGGTTGGAAGAACGTAAGAAAGTGATAATTCACGCAGACGCACATAGCTTCCATCTTCTACAAAATACTCGAATATATTACCGTAATGGTTCCAGTAGTAGTTCTGGTCCCTTACAATCTCCTGTGCATTGGGTTCACCGGTGGATGCAACGATACCATCATACACATAGGTGCTGCCACGGTCTGAAGTGATACCAGCCGTTCCGTAAAACGAGCTGTAGAACAAGTCCATGTTCATCACATCCCCACCCTGACGAATGTCAAGAAGGCCTGACAGACCGATGCCACGGTAGTTGAAGCTCGTGCGGATGTTAGCCAACCAGTCGGGCTGTACGTTTCCGATCGGGCCAAGGTCGGGATCCTGAAGTGGAAGACCATTATCTCCAATCAGCAACTCGCCATCTTCGTTGCGCTGGCGCCTGTTGCTCCAGATAATACCGTATCCGTTTTTGTCGGGCATGATCCGGACTTGAGGATCGGTAAATCCGGCCAGATAGATACTCTCAACACCTTCTGCGAGGGACACAACTTCCGTTGTGGGATTAGAGAAATTACCGCGCAGATTCCAGCGGAAGTCACGCGTCTGGATTGGGGTCACTCCCATATCCACTTCAAACCCATGGTTGCGAAGTTCACCGGCATTCATCAACACGTTCATATAACCGGTAGCAGCCGAAACGGGAACGTTGAAGATCTGATCCTTGATGGTTCTGTCATAGTAGGCCAAATCGAGAACCACACGGTCATTCAGGAACCGGGTTTCAAGACCAATTTCCCACTCCGTCGAGATTTCGGGCTTCAGTTCCGGATTGCCAAGGTTGGAACCCAGCAAGAAGGCATTGCGACCCCGGAACGGGAAGTTGATAATACCCCGAACCGCATCGGTGGGACCAGCTTGCGCATATGTAGTAGACAGCGAATAAACCGGAGCATCTGCACCAATTTGCGCCAATGAAGCTCTGAGTTTACCGAAAGAAATGATCGAGTTGTTCTGCAGAGGCTCAAAGGCATCGGTAAAGACAAAACCGACGCTGGCTGAGGGATAGAAGTAGGAACGATTGTCCTCAGGAAGCGTGGAGCTCCAGTCGTTTCTTCCCGTCAAAGTCAGATACAGATAATCACCGTAATCAAGTGTGATCTGAGAGTAGACACTCACCAGATTCTGTTCCAGTGTTTGCTGGTAGGGAGTTACCTCGGTGGCATTTCCTACATGGTAGAAATCGGGAACGTTCAATCCCTCTCCACGCTGGAATGACTGGTTCACACTGCGCATGTTCAGGTTATGACCCACCAAACCGTTGATCCGGAGATCTTCGGAAATATCATACAGTGCATTGATCGAAAAGTCAGAGTTGATTTCCGTACGGTTGATCCGCTGGTCAAACATTTGACCGGCAGGACGTCCCCGGGTACCCACATTCACTTCCTCTTTTCGGATATCGGAGTAGGTGTCAATACCAAGGCGCTCAGAGATCATAAGCCAATCCGTTACATTATAGGTAATTTGTGTATTACCAATAAAACGGTTCACTTCACTGGTGAAACGGTTGTTCTCTGAAAGCCAGAATGGATTATTGAAGGCCTGTGAGTTCATGATCTGGAACCCGTCTTCATACGTTACCGGACGCAGGTCAACATTGATGGGTGCGAAGTTCAGCCCGAAATTATAGGCACGTGTTCCGTTTCCTTCCCTCAACCAAATGTTATCGGTGCGCACATAATTTACAGAAGTATTCACATTCCAGCTTTCACCCAACTGTGATCCAAAGCGTGCCATGATACTGTTTCGGTCCAGGTTGGTTCCCGGTACAATTCCCTCCTGTTGAAGATTGCTGTAGGACAGGAAGTAATTGGTTGTTGCCGTTCCACCGCTGATACTCATTGAATTGTCAAAGCCCAGCCCCGTCTGATAAAAATCTTTGCGAGGATCTCTAAAGGTCAATTCTTCACCAAAATTTTGACGGTGCAGGTCGAAGACCTCTTGAGGCACATCGTCTATATGCGGGCCCCAGCTGACCGTGGTTTGAGTAAATGATGGAGGAAAAGGCCGGAAAATGGTATCACCATTGGAAAGACGGAATTCTCGCGGATCGGCAAATCCGCCTCTATCCTGCGGATGTCCGCTAACATAGAATCCCTGATTCCCCAGGGTATACTCTGTCTGATAACCCTCGATGATGGCATCACTGGCACGGACTGTTGAACTAAAATGGATTTGAGGCGGACGTTCACCACGCTCAGAACCTTTTGTGGTAATAATGACGGCACCGGCGGCGGCACGTGTACCATAAAGTGCTGTTGCACTGGCGCCCTTGAGTACCGTTATGTTCTCGATGAGATTCGGATCAAGATCCAGACCACGGTTGGAAGTACCTCCCTGGAAGAGTGTACTTTCTGCGAATGTCATGTTGTCTTCGGCGTTGCTGATCGGCACACCGTCCACAACAAACAGAGGCTGGTTATTTCCCAGCATGGAGGTATGTCCTCTAATCACAATTCGGGTAGCTGCTCCGGGCTGGCCACTGGAACCAACAACATTCACACCTGAGAATTGTCCCGATAGGGCATCCACCAGGTTATCCCTCTGGGAACGCAAGATCGATGCTCCGTCCAGAGTCTGAACTGCATATCCGATGCTGCGGGCTTCTCTCTCTATGCCCAACGCAGTTACAACCATCTCATCCAGGCCCAGAAAATCCTCTCTAAGCTGGAAATCGGCAACCAGACCTTCAGGACCAACGGTAACCGAGCGGGTTATAGTGGAGTAGCCCAGATAGGTGACTCTCAAGCTATATTGACCGGAAGGTACGTTGGAAACGACATATTCCCCATCCAGATTGGTTGATGCGCCTCGCTGCAACTCTTGCACCAAGACATTTGCACCGGCGAGGGGTTCACCTGTCTGGCTGTCTGTAATCGTACCAGTAATACTTTGAGCAAAGGTATATACTGGTAAAACCAGACTCATTAGTAAAGCCAACGATAGTAGCTTTCTGAACATATGTGACCTCAATTTTATATTTGTTGATGACGGCAGGTTCTGAGAATTAGAGACACGTACATGGTATATCCCTACATTCAAATACTTGACATAGAAATGACCACTTAGATTCTTCTAGCCCAAAACCCGTTTTCAGTTACCAAATTTTAAATGCAATACTACATTCATCTGATTATTTATGAGAAGGAATGTGAGATAAAACTTCCTTCCCTTCTCACATATACTTACTAAGATTGGTGTTTCATGAAAATAAAGCAAATATTTTTTTGAAAAATCATCATTCCCTGCTGTTTTTCGAGTACTCCCGGCTGTCATGCCATGGAATTATATTATAAAATGATATGCGTAAATGATATATATTATTATTATATAGGTCTTGTTAATATCGTACCTGACAACCATCTTTGTATTTGTTCATATTCAACGCTGTGATACTCACTGCGTCGTTGCAGGATATAGTGCTCAAACGGACGGGTATCGCTGGCTACTCTTGTCCGTCGGAAATAGAACACTCTGCGTGGGTCTGCCCGGTTGTATCCATAGATCCAGACCATGGTATCCAGTGATCGCTCCACATACCAGGGTGGTCCAAACAGCACATAAACCATGCCCATGTCGGTCATCCATCCCTCTTTGAAATTTGAAAACTGCTTATTGGCCTCTTCAACCCGCTCGTAATATTTGCGGATAACCCTGCTGGCCTGCTCCTTGTCTCCTATATTGGAGAGCCAGAAGCGGTCAATTTCATGTTTAAGCGTGTCCCTGTCTTCAATAGACATGATATCACGGTATTCGCTTCTTCGCATCAGGTACACCAGAGGTTTAGCCAGCTCCCTGGAACTGACCACATTCGGAAAGTTCTTGCTCATAGAACTGAAATCCCTGGCTTTGTACAACAATTCATCCCCTTCACCTGCCTGATCCACAACCAGAACCTCGAAACGGTAAGCACCACGAGGCGGCCGCACCGTTCGGTATTCAATGGTGATGGTTCCGGTCTCCTGTTCAAGTATCCGTTCCTGACTCTCAAGTATCTCTGTCCGGTTGTAATTGATGCCTCGGTAGGGTAACGATCCGGTAGTGGGTGTAACACCGGACATCGGTCTTGGCGGCAGGGTGTCTGAGTCTATCTTTATAAGCCGCATCCGAACGGCAAGTGGTTCCGAATCGCTCGGACGGGTGACCTGGTATTCAAAAGTAACCGTGTCCACGGTTCCCGGGATGGTATAGGTTGTAAGCGGCATCTCCAGACTTCTGTCATCCATGTCTGTTCCGAATACCTTGATGTGAGTCAAATTTGGTATCGGACTTTCGGGATCGATGACCGTCACGTTGGATCTTCTGCTAACGGACTTGTCCGAATTGTTGTCGGTCACCTGGACAATCACCATATATTTTCCGGGTTTAACCGAAATTCGTTCGTTGTACGAAAAAGTATCTCCGCTGTCGGTAATGGAGGCATTGCGTTCGGCCACTTCCAGTGTTTCACGCAGCTGTTCGACCCGGTTGTATTCCTCATTGGATTCATCGATCACCAAATACACATCGGTTGTTATCGTTACTCCAGCTTCAAAGAGGCCATCGCTCCCACGATAAATCAGACTGCCATAAACAATATCAAGGTCAATATCGATAACCGGACGATCCTGTCCGTCCAGAAAAGCAATAGCGGAAATCATAAACTCCGGTGCGCCATCGGTCAGATGAGGGTGGGAACCAGTGCGGATATCCGGATCAAATGCCTTGGAGCAGGCAATCATAATACTCATTGCCACAAAAAGAATATGAAGTCTGTATAGCATCATTTGGTTTGGAGTGTGCAGCCATGTAACATGAAAATACAGCTTGTACTTCAAAATATAACAGCGGGACAATCTTGCAACATGCTGGGATAACGGTTTCGTTCGTCAGATCATTTCCTACTGAGATGAAAGCAGGCAGAAAAACCGACGGTTTATTTAATCTCCATATCCAGTGTTCTCCGATACTGCTCTCCGGACTCATTATCTTCAACGATGATATCAAGACGATATTTGCCCGAATCAGCATGAGAAAGGTCGACTTCAAAAAACTGGTGATCTTGGGGTCTGTCAGATGCAGCAACCCAGGACAACGAGACCTCTCTGGAGCTTCGACGGAATAAACGCCGTCTATGCTCGGGTTTAAGCATATAGGTAATACTGTAACGATGTTCACCGGATTCGTTTGGCTTCAGATTGTACACCTCGAAATAGATTTGAAGATATTCGTTCAAGGAGATGTCGTTACCGGAGAGCACACCCATATCCACGGACTTTATTCTGACCGGCTTTTTTTGAGCACTGCCAAGCACCAGGTCGCTGATGACCAAGCTGCCATCATTTTCGATCGCTTTGGAAGCTTCCGTCCACTCCCGACTTACCCCGACCAGGTTATTGCCAAAAATAACAGGAAGTTGTGGGTCCGGAAGGAGATAAAACTCGGAAAAAATCTGGAACATAACATCTTCTCCGGATAAAGGCAGTACCACTGATAAGTATAAGTCATCTTCTGCTGATGCAAGTTCCCTTAACATGGATGTATGCTCTTCAAGGTACTGATTCATACGTTCACCTTTTCTGTACATATTGAAACCCTGCCGGAATAGATAGCCTGTTGGTTGCAAATCCTCTTGTTCATCAAGAGCCTCACCAATCCTTTTTAGACGGGGTGGCGGGAAGAGTAAAATGCAGGTAACGGGATTCATATTTTCATCAAAGAAGCGATACTGCCGATGAAGCATGGAGTATGCAGCCAGTCTTCGTTCGTAAATGCTTTGACTCATTGGAGCCCGATCCTGCATCCTCTGCATGTCATGGGCTGCCAGCTGCGGTGATAGCAAATCTTCCAACAATCGCGCATTTACATTGTTTTGAAAGACAGCCTCATTCCATCTTCGCTCGTATTCCATAAACCGCCTGCCAAAATAATGATCCAGAGAGGAGACCTCATAATACAACATCATTTGCAAAAAGTAACCTGCACGAAATGCCGTTTGGGTGCCTCTTCTGCCAACCACTACACTGCGATAACCGCTGCTGTTGATGAAATCCTCCAGACTGTCCAACAATCGGTAACGCCCTTCACGTCCCGGACGCCCAAACAGAAAAATGATAGGACCCTCATCGGATATCCGGTCGTATCCCCACAAGTCGTATCTGCCCGGTGAATAATTCTGCATGATATTCATTTGCAGCGAGTAGGTCTGTCCAACGTTTAACAGTCCCACTTCAACCAGATCATAAATTCTGTTTCGGATCTCGGCGGTATTATGTGACAGGACGCCGGATCGATGGCGATCTGGCGGGCCGAATCGCACATAGATTAATGCACGCTCATCTGTGCCGTAAACGGTACTTTCGTCGTTGGTAAAGTGCTCGCGGGAATAGTGGATCCGCTGCCAGTGCTCAAGAAGCCGTTCATTCTGGTCGGAAGACGGAACCATGTTATTTCTGATCCAGTACTCACGTATCTCCTGGAAAAGCCGGGGATCACGCTCTTGATGAAACCGGGTCCACTCCCGAAATGTACTGCGCTCGACAAGCGGCTCCATCATCAATATTTCCTGCATTATCTCATTTTCAAATTTGTCCAGAAAGTCGGCACGGAGTCCCCAGAAATACATTTCTGTTGCCAGTGAATAGCGTTCGTCATCCATAACAGCAACAGTAAATTCAAGAAATCGAAAACCAATCCTGGGATCGTAACGCTCCATCTCGAGCATCTCTTTGTATACCCACTCCCAGTATTCCAGTGTGGCAGGTATACCCAGGGTATCACGCAAAATGAGACCGGATTTGTACGGATCATCGTGAGATGAGGTGATTTCTGCTATGTGTTCATCAAGTTTTGCTGGTTCCGCAACCAAACTACCGGTTTCGGTTGTGTCAGAAATTGCATCTGCATTATTTGCATAGACATATGTGCTGTCAGATGCACCTCTTGCGGATACGGTCAGTACCAGAATGAGGACCAACATCACCATTAAAAAGTGACAATGGAGAATTAAAGGAGCTTTGAAGGGTGTATATTGCCATACGGCCGCCTGACGGCCTGATGTTACATCTTTAAATGGCAGTGTTGAGCTCATTTTTATCGAAACCCTTTGGATCAAGAGGGTAAGTGCATGTCTATAACGTAGAACTGCTAATGACGTATTGTAATCAATTGCCAAATTACTTTCCATTTCGAGAGCTGTTAAAATTGTGAGCCAAGCCAGATACCGGCCATGGGATGGAGGTATTTCGCAATGGGAAGAATGTCATCCAGCCTTACCTTAGCAGCGCAACACAGGCGCCACCAGCAGCAATTGCGGTAAGTACAATTTAGCGGTAAGTACAATTCAATAGGTCAATGACCTGATTTTTTGTCCCGCTGAACTAACTCCGTTGGAATTTCGCCCCAGGTGATTGTTCCCTGGCCGGTCAACCCGGTTGAACGGTGTCTATTGTCATCACGAGACGCTTTCCGCACGTGTTTCCGCAACCTTATTTGTTATCGCTTCATCCGGACGGTTATCCGCACCGGCCGTAGAGGAGCTGAAGTAGGAGTAGATGGCAGGAATCACAAACAGGGTAAGTATGCTTGCAAATATGAGTCCGCCAATAATGGCAAGACCCATGGAGACACGGCTTTCCGAGCCGGCGCCCAGGGCCAGTGCAATCGGGGTGACACCGAGCACGGTGGACATGGATGTCATCAGGATGGGGCGGAAGCGGACGGCGGCGGCATCGGTGATGGCCTCCATGAGCTCCATCCCCTGCGCTTTGCGCTGATTCGCAAATTCTACGATCAGAATGGCGTTTTTGGAAACGAGTCCCATCAGCATAATAATCCCGATCTGACTGAAGATATTGAACGTCTCCTGGAAGTACCAAAGAGTGAAAAATGCCCCGAAGACGGCAAGGGGTACGGTAAACAGGATGATAAAAGGATCTCGGAAGCTCTCGAACTGGGCGCTTAGTACAAGATAGATGAGGATGATTGCCAGTATGAATGCAAATAAGAGGCTGTCGGCGCTCTCGACGAAATCCCGGGAGGCTCCGGAGAGATCGGAGCGGAAGGATTCATCCAGGACCGTCGCTGCCACATCCTCCATTGCCGCGATACCGTCCGCAAGCGAATAGCCGGGGGCCAGCCCGGCCGACACCGTCGCCGATACATACCTGTTGAACCGGAAACGCTGCGGGGGACTGCTTTTTTCCTGCAGTCTGACAAGATTGTCCAGTTGAATCTGTTGCCCGTTGTTCCCTGCTACATAGAGATTGCGGATATTCATTGGCGTGGCACGGGATTGCCGCTCAAGTTGTCCTATCACTTCGTACTGCTTGCCGTCCATGATGAAAAAACCGAGGCGCTGGTCGGTCAGGGCAAGCTGCACAGAACGGGAGATCTCACGGACCGAAACGCCTACCTCGCGTGCGCGCTCGCGGTCGATCGACATTTCAATCTCCGGCTTGTTGAATTTAAGATCCACATCCACCACCGACAACTCGGGGCGCCCGGAAGCGGCGTCCATGAATTTTGGCAACATCTCCTCGAGCTGTTCGAAGGTTGGGGCCTGGAGTACAAACTGGACCGGGAGCCCTCCCCTGCGCTGACCGATTGTCTGGGTTTGAATGACAAAATTACGCGTGGCTGTGTAGTCCTGCAGATAGCGCGTCAGACTGCCTGCGATCTCCATCTGAGTTCGGTCACGCTCGGATGGATCAGTCAGGATCAGATTGATGAAGCCGGAATTGACCGAGCTGGCGGCACCAAAACCGGGCGATGTGACGGATATAATGGCTTCATGCCCGGGGACCTGTTCCTGTATCCCTGTGATCATGCGGTCCATGTGATAGTCCATGTACTCGAATGTCACGCCTTCCGGACCGCTTACAGAGATCTGGACGCGGCTGCGGTCTTCCAGCGGCGCAAGTTCGGCCGGCAGGAGCATCCAAAAGAGAAACATGCCTCCCCCGGCCAGGGCGATAATTAAAAAGGCAACCCACCGGACCTTCATAAACGTACGCAGTGAATCGCGGTATACCCTGTTCAGCCACTCAAAGAATGGTTCTGTTGCTGTGTAAAATCGGTTTTTCTTTTGGCGCTGCTTGAGAATGCGGGAGCAGAGCATGGGCGACAGGGTCAGGGCCACAAAAGAGGAGATGATCACCACGCCGGCCATTACCACACCGAATTCACGGAACAGCCGGCCGGTCAGACCCTCAAGAAAAATCACCGGCATAAACACGGCAACCAGCGCAGTAGTTGTGGAGATCACGGCAAAGAAAATCTCACCGACACCCTTCAGGGCCGCCTGGGTCGGGTCCATCCCCTGTTCGATTTTGGCATAAATATTCTCCATCACCACAATGGAATCATCCACCACCAGTCCGATGGCCAGGACTAATCCAAGCAGCGTGAGCACATTGATGGAAAATCCGGCCACGAACATGATAAAGAAGGATCCGATGATAGCAATGGGAATTACGATGACCGGAATGATGGTGGTGCGCCAGTCGCGCAGGAACAGAAAAATTATCATCACCACCAGCATGAAGG
>SLKA01000093.1 GCA_007134845.1 Balneolales bacterium | reverse complement strand
GCGCTGCCCGGTGCGGGTTGATTCCTGGAAGACGGATAAAAAAATGAGCAGCCGCAAGTCACCTTGAACGGGTGTGCAATATGCTGCTGCTCATCAACTTAACCTACATAAGTAGCGAACGATGGACTGATGTAAAGCGTGCCGGAGATCGGTGTTGCCGTGGTTCCGCTTGCGCTGCCATGGCCTGCCTCCTCCTATGTATCACAAAAAGTACTCGGTAATAGTCCGTTCAGAGTACTCGATAAAAGCTCGCATAAAAGTATCAGTACGCCAGACAAGATGCAACACCAATTATTAATTTTTCTTAATATTCTGTTATATGCAGTCAATGTTGCCTGCTGCAAGCCCGCAGCGGCATAACGGGCAGGGCGGGTGCCGGAAATTGCCGTTGAAACCGGGCGTTAAGAAAAATTAATGTGTGCCTGATGCTGTATTTTGTATTTTCCCTTTCAGAATATCGTCACGGCGGGTCGGAATATCATCACGGCGGGTCGACACAGCGAGTTAGTATAGCGAAATATTTTAACGGGCCATTATAGCAGGTCATTATAGCAGGTCACAGTAGCGGGACAACGCAGGGTATCACACCAGATCACCCTGGGATAAATTATCAAAAAAAAAACAGATGGCCGGGTGTCACGTGCAAACGGCGTTATCATCCGGAATATCACACTCCATGCAAGTAACGGTACTGACAAGCGTCTTTCCGAAAATTTCAGAAACTTTTGTTCTGCATCATGTCACCGGTCTGCTCGACCGCAATGTGGATGTGCGTGTGATCGCAAAGAGAAGTGAGGAGAAGGCGTTTTCTAATGCCGAGGTGGAGGGGCATTCGCTGCGGGACAGGACGTTTCACTTCCATCGGAAAAAAATATTTTCGGATCGACTTTCCGGGCTGGCGCCCCTGATCGGGCGCGGGCTTGTGCGCCGGGAGCGCCGGCCTGTGCTGGCGGCCCTGAATGCGTTCCGGTTCGGCAAGTCTGCGCTGAGCCTGAAGACACCCTGGCTGGCAGATGGCTTTCTGAATGTCGGAAAAACGGATATCCTGCACTGCCATTTCGGTCCGAACGGTGTGCTCGGCGCCTATCTCAAGCAGCTTGGACTCACAGACAAACTGGTGGTGACCTTCCACGGTTACGATGTTTCTCGGGTGCTGAAAAAAAACCGCAAGGAGCACCGCTATGATGAAATTTTCAGGCATGCCGACCTGATTCTGCCGGTGAGCGAGCACTGGCGGGAGAAACTGATCGAACTGGGCGCCCCGGCCGACCGCACGTTGGTGCACCGGATGGGAATCAACCCCGATTATTTCAGCTTTCGTGAGCGCAAGGCGCATCAGAGGCCCATGCGGATTGCGACGACGGCGCGCCTGACCGAAAAAAAAGGCCTGGAGTACGGGGTTGAGGCGGTTGCCATGGCCGCGGAAAAGAACCCCGATGTCAAGGTGCATTACGATATCATCGGTGACGGACCGCTGCGGAAGAAAGTGGCGGCGCTGATTGAGAAGCACGGATTGCAGGAGCGGGTCACCATGCACGGCGCCATCACCCTGGAGGAGGTGCGCGACCTGCTGGCGCAGGCCGATGTGTTCATACTGCCGAGTGTGACGGCCTCCGACGGCGACAAGGAGGGCGTGCCGGTTTCGCTGATGGAGGCGATGGCGATGGGCATGCCGGTGATATCCACCTGGCACAGCGGTATTCCCGAGCTGGTGAATGACGGCGTGTCGGGCTGCCTGGTACCCGAGCGGGATGTCGAAGCGCTGGCCGACCGGATCGGTTGGATGTCGGAAAACCGCGGCCAGTGGGCGGAGCTGGGCCGTGCCGGACGCAAAAAAGTGGAGCGGGAATTCAACCTGGACCTTCTGCACGACCGGCTGGTAGAGCTGTACCATGCCTTGCTGAACTAATGGAGAAACAATGGACAGGATCTATTCTTTTGATGTATTCGATACACTGATCACCCGAACAGTTGCTTCACCAAAGGATATTTTTCTAATCACGGCCAACAGAGCAGATGCACGTTGGGGTTTGAAAATACAGCCGATTCTTTTTGCTGAAGAAAGAGTAAAAGCCGAAAAATATTTTCTCGACCAGCAGGTTCATCCAACGATTGACCATATATACGACAGGCTTGGCAAGACATTGGGCTTGCATAACGATGTTTCAGAAGCGATTAAAAAGCTGGAATTGGAGATAGAATTCGAGCATTTCAAAAGCATTGAGGGCAATGTAAAACTGCTGAATGATTTCAGAGAAAAAGGCAATACAATCATATATGTTTCAGACATGTATTTGCCTGAAAAAGTCATAAAAAATATCCTGATTAAACATGATATTTACAGGCCCGATGAATTGATTTTTGTGTCAAGTGAATATAATAAAAGTAAAAAATCCGGTAAACTATTTCCTCACATTCTAAAAATACTGAATATTGACAAAGACCAGTTGCATCACTTTGGAAACAACAGATCATCGGACATTAAAGGTGCTCAAATAAGTGGGATAAAAGCTACGTATCTTGAAAGCGGCAATTTAAACAGGTACGAAAAATTGATTGCCGGCCAAAACGATCATGGTTATTTGAGTACCGACGACTTGTTATTTTATTCAAAAGTTGCATCAAGTGCCAGATTGGCCCGTTTGTCAGCTCACTGCAAAGATCCGCATATTTATAATGTTGCAGCTTCGGTAGCAGGTCCCAAACTGTACTTTTTTACCTTATTTGTATTGATGAAGGCCGGAGATAAAAAAATCTATTTCCTGGCCAGAGACGGGTTTATTCTCTATGAAATTGCCAAACGAATCAAGTCCAAATTCAATCTCGCTTGTGAATTGATTTATCTCAATATCAGCAGGGAAGTTCTTCTGCTTTCCAGATTGAATCGGGAATCAAACGTTGACTTCATAGCTAACATTAAAAAAGTGTACAAATTCAGAAAGCTTAAAGATGTTTTTTCTTTGCTTTCAATATCTGTTGATACTGTTTCCAGTGACAGGTATTTGTCGAAATTTATTGAAAATGATTTGTCAGATATCAAGAATGATGATCTTCACAAGATATTTTTTGAAAGCGATATCTTGAATCAGATAAAATCAATAATTGATAATAAACGTGCTCTGGCAAACAGGTATTTGGCACAAGAAGGATTTTTATCCCATGATCCTAAAGTACTTGTAGATGTGGGATGGGAACTTACCATTCATGATCTCATGGCGGAAATATGCATTGAACATAAGGTGCCGGCACCGGATGGAATCTATATTGGGATAAACAATGCCAACAGCCTGGCTGCATACGGCAACAAAGAAGCGTACTTGTGGGATAAAAGAAGTGGTATGGGTTTGGAATTTGCAATGCCATTCAAGACACGAATTATTGAAGCATTTTGTTCCGCACCGGTCGGGCAAACCGTGAATTATTCTGATGTTGACGGCACGGTATGTCCCGTATGTAATGAAAAGGATAAAATCAATTTGTTGGATTGGGGCATCTCTGACCTGCAAAATGGTATTTTGAATTTTGTGGATATTTTACTTGATCAGGATATTCGTATGAAATCACATATTCATGACCGACATCTATCCAGTTCTTTATTAAGCTTATTCTGGATGAAACCGTCAAAAAATGAAATTACATCCTGGGCTTCCTTTCCATTTTTTACATCATCAAATGAAAACATCATACCACTGCAAATAATTTACCCAATGCGTAAACTATTAATCAATGTTTTCTTACATGGAAAGTTTCCACAGGGTAAATTAAATTCCTGGCCCCATTCAAATTTTTATCTTCTGCATCGTTATGTAAGAAAAACAGTTTTAACCTACTTGAAAATAAGAAATCAATTGCGTTTCTCCTTGTTAAGGTGACAACTCCTGCATAGGTCCACCGCGAAACCTGGCGGATTCAAGTGTCTATCGCAGCCAAAAAACCGAAACCGGCTGCTGAACCTGTCGCGTCAGGATTTATGGATCAATTCAATGAAATCGTCAAGGAAGGTGGTCTTCCCGATTCCCGACGGGCCGATGAATTCAATGGTTTTCATGGTCTGAACACTTTTTTACCCCGAAAATAAGCTGCAAGAAGAGGCGCTACTCAAGGTTGTGGTGGCTGGTTGGTTACTTTCAATGGAAACGCCTCCGTCATGTACGCAACGGTCATCAAAAAGGATACCACATTGGCATCGGCTTCCGGCGAAAACTCAATATGCCCCTCATCGAATTTCCTGATGAACGCCAGGCACGCCCCGGTATCACATAGCTGCTGAAGCACAGCGCTCTCTTTCAGTTTTGCTTTCACCCTCTCGATCGCCTTCCTGTCATTATGCACCATTTCGTAGTGAAAATGCACGCTTTTTTTCCTGGCGGGGCTCATCATTTTCCGGATTTTTCGCAGGACCTTCATCAACAGACGCGCCTGGCGAGACACCCACTCCTTCCGGTAATACCTGGCGATGAGTTTGGAATCCAGTTTTTGATTGCTGTTGGCGTACCGGACATCCCTCAGATCTTCAAGACAGTGATAGATCATGAAGTTGTAGAAATTCTTGTTGACAAGCTCTTCGCGCGTGAGATGCAGCATGAGATCCGAGTAGCGGTAGCCGAGATGGGGCGAACTTTCCGACACATCCGGGTGATTGTGGATGGGAGAGATGAACGTAAACGCAGCCTGTCCCTCAAAAATGGCCCACAGGGTGATTTTTCTCGCCGGATCGGCGGCTTCGATGCGATCAAAACTTGCCTTCAGGGAATCCCTGAGCAGCCCGGGCAGATTCTCATGCACATCGGTCCGGAACATTTTCCGGAGAAACGCATCCGGATATCCCATCCTTTTTTTTGCATAACTGGCTGCCCAATCGTCGCTTTTATGGATTTTTCTGGAAGAAACCTCCGAGCCGGCAAACACACCGCCCGAACCGCCGCCCATATGGAACCCGTGCTTTTGCATATGCCTGATAAACGACATGGTCTTGACGGGATGATGGATCACGGTTTGTCCGCCGGTAAGCCTGAGCACTTCCGCTATGGAATCGGAGATCAGGGACGTTTCGCCCATCGGACAGACCTCATGTTTCAGCTGCAGTTTGCGTGCCACCTCGACGGCCACGCTGACCTCCGGCGTATCCATCCTTTTCAGGGAATTGATGAAGGTGAATGCCGAAAACCGCTCTTTGTCGGCTGCGGCGGCGATCAGGCGGCTGTCCAGTCCGCCGCTCAGCGAGACAAATCCCTTTCTGCCCCGGCTACGCTTCTCCACACTCGCGGCAAGTTCGGAGTACACCTGCTCCGCAAGGGCCTTATGGTCGGTGACGGGCTTGTCCGGATCGCCGGTTTTGTAGTAGGACGTTTTGCCCGGAATCTTGCCGTTTTCAATCACCAGATGTTCGGCCGGCATGACCCGCTCCACCTCCGTGAAGGTGGTCTTGCCGGACAGCGTGTGGCCAATGCTCAGCAGCTGCATCAGCGGCACGGGATCCAGGGACACACCGCCGGGGATCATTTCGATCAGAAACGTGATGTTGGTCGAAAAGAGGAATCGGCCTCCCGCCTGGCTGTAAAAGCATGGGCGCGATGCGAACCGGTCGCTGATAATGTGAATTTCGCCGGTAGAAGATGTCCCTTGGGTCGCGAATGCTCTGACCGGATCAGGCACGGCAACGGCCACATATTCGCCGTCGGCCTCTCTGATGCGTGAGAGCAGTTCATCAGCCGGCATATCCGCGAGCTCCGTGGAGGCCGCGGTACTACCCGCCGAGTCGCTTTCCGGTGTGTTCACCGCATCACGAAGGAACTCATTGTAGCCCAGGCAGTATACGTACATCCCCCCTGCCTCCACGCGGATGATCGTGTCCATGGACGTTTTTTTGAGCTTGGTGCCGATGACCAGTCCGGTCGCGCCATTTCCAGATGCGCCTTGTCCAGATGCGCCTTGTCCGGATGCGCCATTTCCAGATGCGCCTTGTCCGGTCTCCCCGTTACCAGATACCCCATACCCGACGACATCAATGTCGTAATCATCGGGAATTTCACCCCGGATGATCGGGAAGATGCGCAGTTGCTCACGAAAAGCCGGTTCAAACGATGGCCCCCATCCTCCCGATGCTCCCGCAATTAGTGACATGCTTTCAATAATTTAAATGGCAAACATTGTCATGACCGTTTTATTCAAAATAATCATTTCGCTTTTATCTTCAAGACGATTTCCGCCGGGCTTTCTTGAAGGAGTCGACTTTGATCTTGAGCCAGAACCGTGTCGGGCGGTCCCGGAATTCGCGTAGCATTCGCTTCATTTTCGCGGCATCGGTGCGGTTGTCCGGGACGCTCAGGATCTGAACCAGATCTTCCTTTGACACGTAACTGTGGAACTTCTGCGCATATCCCCTGAACCGGAAATAGCCGCTGTAGCGGGCGGCGTTCTTCATCATCACCAGCAGGTGGAAGCCGTACCAGCTATAGAATTTGTCGTCGAATGTATCGAACAGGCGATTGCGGATGAGGATTTTTTTGAGTTGCAGGTCGGACTCGATGATGTCAAAATGCCGGTTGTCGAACGAGTGCATGATGGCGCCCGGGCGCTGCCGGTAGTAGTAGAGTCCCTCGGGTATGATCACGATTTTGCGGCACCTCCGCAACAGCTGCGGGGTGATGAAATTGTCCTCCATGATCTTGTCCGGCACGAATCGCAGGCCGTGAAAGAGCTCCTTGCGGTAGATGGCATTCCAGACGTTGGCGATCAGTTTTTTCTCGAAGAAGGCCTCGAAAAAGTCGCTGACGTCCTGGAGGATCAGGTCGGGGGTTTTGGCTTGATGCGTATCCGTCGCGGCTTCGCTCTTCCCCTTTCCGGCGTCCATTGACCCGCCATCGCTCGTCTTCTTTCCGGCGTCCATAGACGCGCCATCGCTCGTCCCCTTTCCGGTGCCCGGTGTCCCGCCATCGCTCATCTCCATTCTGTCGCCCTTCTCCTTTCCGTCCAGGCCTCTCCACATGGCGGACTTTCGACCGGATGGGGTGTCTTCGAAGCTGATGGTTCCGCATTTGACCATGTCGGCTCCGGTGCTGACGATCTTTTCGTGCAGAACGGCCAGCATGTCCGGGGCTACATAGTCGTCGCTGTCGATGAATACGATGAAGTTGCCCGATGCATGTTCCAGACCGGTGTTGCGCGCTTCGGAGAGGCCCTTGTTTTCCTGGTCGATGATGGTGATCCAGTCGTGCTCGTCGGCGTAGCGTTGGCAAATCTCCCGGCTGTTGTCCCTGGTGCCGTCATTGACTATAAGCACTTCGTGCGGGCGCATGGTCTGCGCCGCAACGGATTGGAGGCATTCTTCGACGTAGTCCTCCACGTTATAGACCGGGATGATTACGGTGATGTCGTTCATTGATGCCACATTTTTCGAATCATTTTTTGCGGCTGCCTCTGCCACACTGCTGCCGCTGCCACGCTGCCTCTTTCACACTACTGCCGCTGCCACACTGCCGCTGCTGCCACCCTAGCGATTCCGCAACTATTTTGCGTGCCGGGCCGGGTCAGCTGCTTCGGGCTCTTTTTATCACGATATTGTAGAGCACTTTAAAAAAAGTGCGTAAATCTGTGTGAAATGGCACTTTTTTATGCTGTTGGATGTATCGGGTCTCTGATTCCTGCATTTCTTCGAGGGAGTCGGGCAGATCGGCGTAGTACGGCGGGATCAGTCCGGGCTTGATCTCCCGGCGCAGCTTGCGGAGCTCCGGGGAGTACAGGCTCAGTTTCTGCTCGCTGATCGGACGGACGCCGACCAGTTTGATGTCACCCTTCAGGTAATTCCAGATCATCGGGATTTCGTCGATCCAGTAGGTCCGGAGCAGCCGGCCCCAGCGGGTGACGCGGAAATCATCCGGAAACTTGTCTCCGCGGTCGAGTCCGTTCTGCCGGAAGGCGTATTCCTGCAGGTACTCGGCGTAGGGATGCATGGTGCGCAGCTTGTAGATGGTGATCATGTTGCCGTGCAGCCCCTCGCGGCGCAAACGGACGAGCGCACCGTAGGTCGGATCCATGTCGTAGTACGGCTGACGGATCTTTCGGACCGCGTACCAGGTAAGTCCGTCGATTTCACGGTATTCCAGCGGTTCGAAACCGCAGGAGACCAGGCGTCCGAGCACCTCGGGCAACGAAATGACGCGGTTTTTGCCCTTGTTGATGCGGAAATAGAGCCGGCGTGTGACCTCCCACTTGGGCAGGAACCGTTTGATGATGAAGTGGGCCAGGTAGTACGGATAGCGCAGCACGGCCGGGTACTGCCGGTCAAGCCGGCCGCGGAACTGCTCGTAGCTCTCCACGCATCCGGTATAGGTGCCGCCGGCGATCAGGGCCCGGTTGATCGCCTCGAAGTGTTTGTTAAGGTAGCGGACGTTGTTGATCTTGCTGTTGCAGACAATACTCCGGAAGGTGTTTTCGGGCAGTTGGTCGGAGGCTGCGTTGGAGGCGCGGGCGAGGGTGATGGTTTGCCCGGCCGGGGCCTCTACGCGTTTATGGCCGTTAACTTGCGGGCCGACGGAGTCGGCAATGGCCGGACTTGCGGTTGTGGCGCCCCCGTTTTTACCGGTTGTGGCGCCCCCGTTTTTACCGGATGTGGCGTTCCCGTCTTTACCAGCATCACGGCGCTCCAGTGGCCTTGCGTGCAGGTAGTATGACTCTGTCGATTTTATGGGTACGGTTGGTTCCGACATATTGAAAAACGTTATAACTGCAAACTATCACTTTCTGCGGAAAGAATCCGGTACATTTCCAATATAATCACAATACTCCATTCCTACACACCCACCGGCCTGCTTCAATCGCCATACGGCGGGTTTTGATATCCATCCGACACATTCAGACGCCATAGCCGGATTAGTGTCACATCCTGCTGTTGTGATTGGAAAACCCGGTGATGTAATCAAATAAATAATCGACCACGTTGATTTTTTCCGACAACATACGCCTTCGCCGCTCCTGAAAAATATCTCTGGATTCCATGGAAGCAAGTTCCTCGGCCCGGGCGACAAGAAGATCCGGATTGCCGGGTGATATGCCGAATCCGAGCCTGTAGGTGTCCTCAAGCTCCCTGAGATAGCCGATTTTCCCCACGAAGTCATTGTACCGGATGAATGGTGTACCGAGCACACCCGCTTCCGCCGACATGGTCTGGCTGTCGCCGATAACCGCTCCGGCAAAGGCAAGCATGTGGTGCATATCCTCCGGTTTGATACGCATTATGAATGGATAGAACTTCCGGTCCAGCGGCCTCTCGGACGAGATCAGCACCCTGCCATGCGGCTCCAGAACGCGTACGAGTCTGTCGACAATCTCATCGGATATGCCCCGGATACCCCGGTCATGGTGCGCCGTGAGTGCGGAAAGCCTTAAAACGAAATACGGTGCCACAGAGTTGGCCTCATGCTTTTTTGGAGATGCCCCGCCCGGTATGCCGTGACTGGCTGCTACTTCATAGGGATTCAAAGCATCAATGTACCTTTTCACCACATTGAAATCCGGGCTGAAGTGGTCGGGATGCAGATAAGCCAGTTCGTGATATCCCGGATAGGTAACGGTCTTCCTGTTCCAACGGCCATTATCGCAACATTCGGGGCTAAGAATGACGGTGGCCCAGGGGTAGGCGAGCCAGGCGTGCAGGGGGATCACTGAGGCATCGTCCTCGTTGACATTGATGGCCGGAATTACCAGCCATTTGCCGGCATAGGATATATCGGCCGAGGTACCGATCAGCAGATCCGGCCGGTGTTTGGCAGCGTAAGCGATAAGACGCCGACCACGCTTGAACAGGTCGCGCACCATACCTGTGCGACCCGGCGATCTGCCCTCCGGCAAAATATTCACGTAAGGCAACCCTGCCTCATCCAGCAGACGGGTGAGCACGTCCTTTTTCTTGACCAGGATGTGCACGATGTGCCCGGCCTCCCGCAGCCGGGTGATGGTGTGCCGGAACAGATGGAAATGGGCGGGGTGGCCAAGATGGAAAAGAACGTTCACTGGTTTTTTAAATATTTATCACTAACCAGTAGACTACGGTATTCCGCAATGATGCGCTTTGCAATGGAACCAGCGTCAAGTCCCAGTTCAATAATTCTGTCCCTCCCATTCACTGACCCCGGTTTTACACGCGACTTGATAGCCCCTTGAATCTTGTGTGCCAGATCTTCGGGATCCGGTCCTGCAAGATAATAGCCGGTTTCTTTACCGAACAGCCAGGCGATGTCCCCGACATCGGTAGCAACGACGGGACAGTTGCATGCCATGGCCTCTTTTACAATGTTGGGTGACCCTTCCCAGCGCGAGGTAAGCAGTACCGCATCCGCGGCATTGATCAGTTCTGGCATATTGCCATGCAGGATGTCATGCCGGACCACCAGTTCAATATCCTCCCCGGAAAGTTGCTTCATCGCCTTCTGGGCCAGTTCAAAGTTCTTTGAGCGGCGAACCGGGTCTGCAAAAAAGAAAATGTGTTTCCTGTCCGTTGAAAGCCCGAGTTTCTTTTTCAGAGCCAGCCTGTTATTCATCGGAACAAACCGGTTCAAATCAACCCCGTTGGGAATGACAACAGCGCGGCGACAACCTGCCCTTGTTGCCATCCATTCAGACTTGACGATGGTCCTGTCCCACAGATATCTGCAGAAAAATGAGGCTAAGAACCGGTAAATGCCATTATTTACAAGGTCGCTGCCCATCAGTGAGACCACTACCGGTTTGCCACCGGCGGCCAGTTGTGCGACATAACCGCTGAATGAATAGTGGGCATGGATGATGTCCGGATCTTCATCTCTGATGTATTTCTTGATTTTCCGGATATTGCTCAAATAACCAGAAATTCCTTTTCCATGTATGCCGAAGTATGATACCATGATCTCCTGATGTGGCAGGCTTAATGCCTGACTGAGTACAATCGGGCTTAACTGGCCCTTATTGGCCGATGCCACAATCAAGACTTTGATGGTATTCACCTTCGACACCAGGTCAATTCAATAATTTGCATGTCCATGATCGATGCCGTCAAAAATACTTGATACCCGTTTTTTCCATGTATAATTGGCAAAGGCATCATTTCTTGCCTGTTTACCCAATTCTTCCAGGCCATTACCCTGAATTGCAAATCCAACTTTTTCCACCAGATCACTCAGCGAGTCCGGCTCTGCGATTATCCCGTTTTCACCATCTCTCAGAACCTCCAATATGGTTGGAAATCCATGAGCAACAATTAATTTGCCGGAAGCCATGTACTCAAACAATTTCAGTGGTGAGCAGTAACTAATCGTGGGAACCTTTGTAGACCACAAGGCAAGCAGAATATCTGATGCATTAAGATAAGCTGCGACATTCTCATGGGGAATATGCCCGGTGATGATCACATGCGACAATCCTTTGTCACG
>SLKA01000100.1 GCA_007134845.1 Balneolales bacterium | reverse complement strand
AGGCCCAAAGCCAGAGTGACAATCTGCGACAGCCGGATCATGGATATTTTGCTTGTATCTACTCCAAACACTTTTTCGATGATATCCGTTGTCACGTTGCCGGATGCAGCCACCAGGCAGCTGTCGGCCGTAGACATGATCGCCGAAAAGTAGGCGGACATCATCAGGCCCATGAGACCGATCGGCAGAACCGTGCGCAACAGCATGGGCAAGCCCTCTTCATGGTGCATCTCCGAAGCCATTTCATAGCCCATATAGGCAAACATACCCTGGTCGGCGGCAACCTTGGCAAAAAGGCCGAGTGAAACCCCCATAAATGCCATGATGGGCCACTCCAGCAGGCCGGCCAGATACCAGGCTTTCTGGGCATCTCTCTCACTCCGTGTGGCATAGATGCGCTGGTAGAGCGTCATCCCGACAAACCAGATGGGGAGGATGGTGATGCCCCAGTTGACCAGCTGCTGCCAGGTGATGTTGCGCAGCGAGAGCATTTCGGGTTCGACGGTGGCCCGGATCACCTCCATACCACCGACTGCAAAATAGCTGATCGGTATCCCTACGAAAATGAGTCCGCCAAGCAGCAGTATCCATTGAAAAGTATCGGTGTAGATAACCGCCTTGATACCGCCCATCACCGTGTAGACAATAATGATGAAAGCCATCAGATAGAGCGCGGTATCCAGGCTCATCCCGTCAAAGGAGGAGGAGGCAAGGCGTGCACCGGCCAGCATCTGAGAGCTGCTGAAACCGACATAGCCGATGGCGGATATGACACCGGCAAGCAGCGCTACACGCGCATTGAAAAAGTGGTTGAACACTTCCGGCATGGTGAAAAAACCCTCATCGGTGGAGAGATTCTTCACTTTGGGAATGAGCAGCACGGCGGCCATCCATGCGCCGATCAGTCCGGTAAACAGCATCCAGGATCCGGCTATGCCCATGACAAAACCAAGTCCGCCCAACCCGATAGAGAAACCGCCGCCGACATCGGTGGCAACCACCGACAGCCCGACATGTGTGTACCCCATCTTGCGACCGCCGATATAGTACTCCTCAGCACCCTTGTTCCGGAAGTAAAAGTAAAAACCGATGCCCAGAATGATGGCGAAATAAAGAACAAAAACCGTTAAATCTACAATATTCATTGGTTGGATAGTTTGTCAGGACAACCTTAAAGATTGCCATTAATCGAAGCAATAGCAAACCGGCATCCGACCGGATATATGTGTATCTTAACCGGATTGATAAATCTGAAAACATCGAAATTCGTATCACAAGACATGAAAATCCACCTTAAACGCATTGATGACGCCTTTCACCTGGAGGCTTCAAACGAACTGGGTAACAAAATTGAAATGGACGGTGCTCCGAAGATCGGCGGATCGGACAAGGCCGCGCGCCCGATGGAGGTGCTGCTGATGAGCATGGCAGGCTGCAGTTCCATGGATGTGCTCGACATCCTCAGAAAACAGCGCCAGAATGTGGAGGATTTCCGGATTGAATTGGATGCTGAACGCGAAAAAGACAAAACCCCGGCACTGTTTACCGATATCCATCTCCATTTCTTCCTGCATGGTGATCTGGATGCGAAAAAAGTGGAACGGGCGGTGAACCTGTCCATGGAAACATACTGCTCGGTTGCCAAAATCGTTGAAAAAACTGCTGAAATCACATGGGAATACACGATCGGGTGACCGGTCTCATCTGTTTGACACACCCCGGATAAAACGTGACAGAAGCAGCATTTGCATCATTTTAAAATCACGTCGACAGCCCGCATATGAAAAAAATCACGCCTGATTACGAGTCAACACTGAATCATCTCTCACAGGGACAGATCAATGAACTGGAGATGCACTCATTCCTCAACCTGGTGAATGTCATCTATTCCCAGCTTGAGCTTCTGATCATGGATGACGGGGAAAACTCATACCTTACGGAAGCGCTGCAACTCACCAAAGGCCTGGCTGACGAAACCCGGAAGGGCAAGGTGGATATCTTCTTCCCCGAGCACATCAGGGAATACAAGAATGTCATCCGCCGTACGCTTCACTCACTCGAAAAACAGACCCGCGATCAGGCGGACCTCACAGAAATCCGTGACGCCCGCTCCCTTCTTGAGTATATTTTTTCTGTCCTGGATGCCCGGCTTCGTGAACTCTACGATCGCATACCTGAACCGGATGAGTGGCAGCGTTTTGCCATTGATGAGATCAAAAATGAGTATGACGAGTTCTTTTTCACGCAGGAAAAAAACAGCAGGGACCGGTACCGTATTGTCCAAAACATCGCCAGCAAGGAAAAAAACGACTATCTGGTGCACCTGGATATCGACAATACCGATGGGCGCACCATTGACATGCCCCTGCTGTTCAAGGATGTGATACGGGACCTCATCTCTAACGCCCGTAAGTACACACATCCCGGAGGAACCATTCAGATCGGCATCCGTCAGCATGCCGGCACCCTCCGCTTTGTCGTTGCAGACAACGGCATAGGCATTCCCGAAGAGGAGCTCCCCCTGGTGTTTGAGTACGGTTATCGCGCATCCAATGTCGGTGAGATCCGGACCATGGGCGGCGGATTCGGTCTGACCAAGGCGCTGCACGTCGTCCAGCAGTTCAAGGGCGACATGTGGATCGAATCCGAAGTGGGTAAAGGCACAAAAATCATCGTCGAACTGCCTGTTCCCGGGCATATGTGACAGCCGATGCACGGAGTAAGCAATGAAAAAAAGATTTGAAACCAGGGCCATCCGCGAACAGGCCGAACGCACGCAGCACCGGGAACACTCGGTCCCGGTCTACCTCACCTCCAGCTTCGTATTTGATTCCGCGGAACACGGCCAGGCGTTGTTTGCAGGTGATATCGAAGGCAATGTTTACAGCCGGTACAGCAACCCAAGCACCGATGAATTCATCCGGAAGATATGCCT
>SLKA01000109.1 GCA_007134845.1 Balneolales bacterium | reverse complement strand
TGAAGATGAAGATGAAGATGAAGCTGAAGATGAAGGTATCGACGGTGTCAGTGAGTTATCTTCGTGGATAGCCGGTGTCGCCATCCGCCTGGCGACCGATTTTCGCAGCAGAACAGCCAGGTGTTCGGCGATTTCATCCGGACTGGAGGAAACGGTCGATTCGTGCTCCCATCGCCAGTATGTGTGGTCTGTTGTCCGATCCTTCCGGAGGTCATAGGTACGGACCACGCCGGCAGGCATCAGAGCGACTTGCTTTAGCAGCGCCTTGTCACCCCGGATGAAATTGTATCGGAAAAAGTCATCCAGTGCTTCTGCGGATAGTTCAGGTGAGAAGCCGGGACAGGCGAGGAACGCCTTGGATTCCGTCGCCCACCAAAGCAGCCCTTTCTGTTTGTGGAGATACAGGTACCGAAGACCCAGCCGGTCGGATATGAAATGGACGTTTTGCCGTTTACGGTCGAAGATCACGATGATGAAGATGCCATCGGTCCGGTTCATGATTTCATCCGGGAGAATTGAGCCCGATTCTACGGATGAGGGGAGCGTGTCCGGTTTCGTTGCAGGCTGAGTGTCCGGTTTCGTTGCGGGTTGAGTGTCCGGTTTCGTTGCGGGTTGAGTGTCTGATTCCGTTGCAGGCTGATGGCGACGAATCTGATCCAGAATGTGTCTGGCGTGATTATTGCCGGAAGGCCGGATGCCAGGCCGGATGTAAGGCTGGGTGGTGGACCGGGTGGCGGACCGGCCACTAAAATCATTGTAAATTTCACCCAGGAATATCACATCGAAACGGTCATCCGAAGCGAAATGGGTGTTGTTGCTTCCCGGTGTTTCGGTTCCTGATGCATGCGATTTGAAGAGCGGTCCGGCAGCAAGGCGGCGGGAAGTCTGTCCGATTATCAGGGACGTCATCCTGGCGAGGGTCTCGTCGGCGACGGACCTGCACTGCATTCCACAGACACCGGTTAGCGTAAACATGAAAAAAGGAGTGATTGATGATTGCAAATTGGCAAAATAAGATAATAACGGACCATCCAGAAAGTTTTCTGCGGCTGAATATTCAAGTGTGGATGCATTTTTACCTTTGCGATCTGAGTGTCCCGGAATTTCTGAATGTCGCTCATGGTTAAGGTGATAGACAGGGTGCGTACGCGAGGTGGGTGTTTATGTGGATCCTCAGTCTTATCCACCCTGAAAATTCAGACTGTTATGCAACCATAATGCATTATTGCGATGGATTTACCGAAATGGGAGGCTGAATATGAATAATTACACAGTGGGCACATCTGCTCGCAGTACAGAGCATATCATGGGATTCGGGACGGCGAACCTGTACGGTGCACTTGTCAGCATACCCATAGCCGCTATCCTTCTGATTCCATACCTGCTTGTTTGGGGAAATAACCTTATCCCGTTTGAATTTGATCTTTTCTATGCGTTTGTGGTGCTGGTTACCGGCATCGTAATCCATGAGCTGCTCCATGGTTTTGCGTGGGCCCTGTATGCAAAATCGGGTGTAAAATCCATCAAGTTCGGGATGAAATGGAAGTACCTCACCCCGTATTGTCACTGCAGGGAGCCGCTGAGGGTGAAGCACTACAGGATTGGGGCGGCGATGCCCATGGTGGCGCTGGGACTGATTCCAACCGCGATTGCCTTGATCACCGGAAACGGACCGATGTTTCTGTTCGGATTCGTATTTACCATTGCTGCTGCCGGGGATGTGATTGCACTGATTACGCTCTATTCGTTTGATGCCGATGACTGGGTTCTGGATCATCCGGATGAGGTGGGGTTCATCAGTTTTTCCGCGGAATAAATATAGGTCAGTCGGCTGGTCGCGCAGACGCGCAGTTGAGCATTCGCACAGTCACGCAGACACGCAGTCTCATAGTCTCGCATTTGGTTATACAATCACGCAATCACGCAGTTGGTTATACAGAGGCTCAGTTATACCGTTGAAGAGTTGATTATTTCTAGGGACAAGCCGATGTCAGGTCCGGTTGTCACGGATTATTTTTGATCAAATAGACTGCGGACGGGAGCACCGCAACCGCGACGGGCACCAGCAGCCACAGGTTGCCGAAGAGAATATTGTAGGCCTGGAACATCTGCTCCCATGATTGGCCGGAGATGAACCGTCCCATTCCGAATTCAAAAATGACGGTCAGTACCAGCCAGATCAGACCCACGAGGGCGGCCTGACGCAGCGACGCAAGCGGCCATTTCAGATTCAGATACCAGATATATACGGCGAAGATGAGAATGAGTGTAAATGTGGAGAGTTGATGGGCGTGCTTCCCGGACATGGCCTGTCCGTATGTAATTTCGCGGATCACGCCATTCAGAATGGCCAATAGAACCATCGGCAGCCAGGCCAGCAGGTATCGGGTTTTCATTCAATTACTCCGGTAAAAATGGAATTTACAAAAACGTAACGTACCAGGAAGTAATGAAAAAAAACGATATGAGTTTAAAAAAAAGCAATGTAATGAGCGGATTGCTGGCGGGCGACCCGGAAAAACCCTTTGAACCCGGCATTTCTGATGATCCAGGGCTCTTGCAGTCTCAGTGAGGGCAGCATCCTGAAAGGCGTAGTAAACCCTGATTAATTCGCAGCTTTCAATCTATCCACATACTCGGGGCTGGCATAAATGGCCACTTCAACCCGTCTGTTTTCTTGCCTTCCAGCTTCGGTCTCATTATCTGCAATGGGCTCCAGTTCACCACGGCCATCAATCTGAACTCTTGAGGATGCAAGTCCCTGAGAGATCATGAAATTGGCAGTTGACTGCGCTCTGCGTTCGCTTAAGCGAAGGTTGTAGTTCTCATCACCTGTTGAGTCAGTGTGGCCAACAATAAGCAAAATGGTGTCGTCATCTCTTTTAATGATGGATGCAAGTTTCTCCAGGTTTGACTGTGACTCAGCGCGCAGATCGGAGGAGTCGAATCCAAAGAGAAGACCACTGTCAAAAC
>SLKA01000105.1 GCA_007134845.1 Balneolales bacterium | reverse complement strand
GTGTAAGTGACAGGCGCCCGCTCATCCACCCGAAAAGCTTCCACCAATACATCATCACTGACGATGGTGGTCGGGATGAGGCTGACATTTTCCTGGCGTTCGCCGCTCCAGTTCACGCGGACCTGCCGGGGTTCGTAGCCCAGAAAACGGATCTCGACGATAGCCGGCGACCGGTCGATGAGCTCCAGATCATAGACACCCTGCGCATTGGTGGTGGATCCGTGCTCGGTCCCCACCTGGATGACCGTTGCTCCGGCCAGCGGTTCGCGGGTCTGCGCATCGCGCACGACGCCGGTGATGCTTTGTGCGACCGACTCCGTAAGGCCGGCGGCCAACAGGACGGTCAGAAATAAAGGAATGAATGATTTCATAGCTCCTCCAAATTTTATGCGATTCATTAATTTGAAGGCGCTGTACATCAGATGAGCTGTCGCCGATGCTTTTCACAGCCATGTGCCTCCGACTGGAGGAAAAAAGATCGGCAAGGTTTCCCTACGCCGGTATTACCCGGTTCAGGTGATCGGGGTATGATCTCAGCCCGTGCGTACAAGCACCCCCAACCTGTTTTGGTTGTTCAACAAACAAATATAGGAAAGAATCGTGACTTTTTCATAAAAGTAAAAGGGTTATCAAACTGCGCAAGCTTCGCCGGCTTGAGGAAGAAATCGCCCGGCTCAAGATGTTGGTGGTCGATCTGTCCCTGAAGGGGCAATTGCTTCAGGATGTCAAAAAAAAACTGCAAAACCCATAGTAAAGAACATTACCACCTGCTGAGCAGGTGGTTTTTAAGATGCACTAAAAAAAATACATCTGTTAAATGTGATTTAATTTCAGGTAATAATGACTTTCAAACGTCTTTCTTATTAAGTACTTTATTTTGAAAATTGTGCCAATAATAATCAATTAACCCATTACAAAATCATTATGTCAGTTGCTATAGGATGTGATATCGGTGGCAGTCACATCAGCTGTGCCGCCGTCAATATGGAGACCGGCACCATTATTCCGGGAAGCCGTGCCGAAAATGATGTTGCGGGCCGGGGGGAGGCCGAAGACATTCTTCAGGCCTGGAGCGTCACCATACAGGAGTCCATGGACAAAATTAACCGGGAGGAACTCGCCGGCATCGGATTTGCCATGCCGGGTCCCTTTGATTACGAGAACGGCATAGCCATTTTTGAAACCGTGCCGAAGTTTGAAAACCTGTACGGAATGAACATCGGAGTTAAAATCCGTGAGAGGCTGGGTTTGGAAGACATGCTGCCAGTGCGTTTCATGAATGACGCCACTTCCTTTGCTGTGGCCGAAGCCTGGATCGGGAAAACGTCCACGTATCGTAAATCCATCGCTATAACTCTTGGAACAGGGTACGGATCGGCTTTCATCGATGATGGTATACCGGTTTTGGAAGGCCGCCAGGTACCCAAACTCGGTTGTCTGTGGCACCTCCCATACAAGGATGGAATTGCCGACGAATACTTCTCCACGCGGTGGTTTGTGAACACCTATGAGAAAAAAACCGGGGTCCGGCATCCGGGAGCACGTGAAATAGCGGAACTGGCCGGCAACGGTGACAAACCAGCAATAGAAACCTTCAGGGAGTTCGGTGAGAACCTCGCCGATAATCTTGCCCCCTGGGTTAAATCATTCGGTTGCGAGGCCATTGTCGCCGGCGGCAACATTTCAGAGGCCGGAAGTTTGTGGGAGCCATCCCTGCAGAACAGCTTTAAGGAGCAGAGTATTCAGATACCGGTCTTTTTTTCGGAGCTCAAGGAGGATGCCGCCATTATCGGCAGCGCCCGCCTGATGGAAAAGGATTTCTGGGAGAAGATCAAGCCGCTGCTGTCCAAAATGTAATTTTGTAAAGGACACCAGAGACCCGCCTGATCTTTTGTTTTACAATTCCATTTCCGAGATTGTTACACCGGGAGGCCAGGCATAATCTCTCCACAAACGATCCAGTTTTGCAACATCCGGTTCACCGTCATAGGTAACAAAGCGGTAACGTGCGATATAAGGCGAACCGGGTTCGATTGTCATATCCCCAAGTTGTACCGGTGTGAAGTTGAAAAACGGTTCATTCGGATGGATACGCATCGGCTGGGGGAACCTGTAGTTTTCAGGATGTCCAAGCACGGCAATTCCGGCAAGGTTTCCTTCACTGTATCCACCAATATGGCACCATCGCGCACGTGTCGCATGACCGTCCAGACGGCCCAATCCCTCGGAAGTCAGAAAAAATGACTTTTCAGGATCATCCCAGTCGAAGTGGCCCCGGAAACCGATGCCACCGTAACGGTATTCGGGAAGATGAAGCGGCTGTGCAGTGTTGGCGGTTTGAGTTACAACCAGATCGAACATCAGATATCCGGAATCTTCTGACGTGCGGTATGCATGCACTTTCCATTCCTCATTCAGTGCAATAACCGATGGCGATGCAGTCAAATCAAGGAAGGCGTCTAAAGAAATGTTTTTAAAAGGCAGATGGAAAACTACATCTACTTGACATCGTCCATTTTGGGGGTATTAGAAGACATTCAGGAATTAGAACCAGTACCCCGAATCCATAGATCATGCCTGCTGAAAACGGAACAGTGGATTTTGTTGTGAAGCTTCTCTTTTAATTTTTTCTACTTCATCCGCATTGAGTGGTTCAAAATCAGTAAGGATATTTAATGCCATTTTGAATAAATCTTCATTACCCGGAGGAATCGCAAGTGTCACAGGATGAGATAAGGCGAACCGAAGTCCGATGAGTGCTTGCTCTGGGTCGCTCATTGGTTCGTACCAAGCTTTGGGAATTCTATCTGTTGTTCCCTCTGGCCATGGTCCTTTGGCCATGGCTTTTAAGGCCAGTATTCCCATCTGTTTTTCATGGGCATATTGAAGTACCTGAGGGCCAAAATTTCCGGCATGCCAGGAAGATGCTGAAAACGGGAACATAATGGTATCAAAATCGAATCGATCCATGAGCAGCATAGCTGCTTCAACCGAGTGTGC